>JAJZAG010000098.1 GCA_021799555.1 Deltaproteobacteria bacterium
CGACACGGTGCGTTCGCGGATGCGGCCGGTGCGCTTCGGCCCGCTTGCGCCGACCGATCTTGAAGCGATTCTCGCCGCGCGTGGCGTCGGCGCCGCCGCCATCCGCGCCGCGGCCGCGTACCTTGCGCGCGGCAGCGCGGCACGCGAGATCGCGCTCGCCGAAGGCGAAGCTCCGCCGATGGATGAACTGCTTGGCGCACTCGCTCGCGCCCGGACGCTCGATTTCGCCGGCGCGACGCGGATCGCGCAGGAGTATTTCAAGACGCGCGACGAAGCGGCGGCCAACTTCGAGTTGATTGCAAGGGTGCTTGGGGAAATACTATCCCTCAAGCTGCTCGGCGAAGCGCCCGCGGGGAACGTGGACGGCGCGGAGACGAGGACGATCAAGGAGCTTGCGGGGGCGCTTGCGACCGCTGCGATCGTCGAGTGCCTCGACGCCGCCGTGAAGGCGCGCGGCGCCGTCGATGCGATGGCGAATCCCCGAATGCAGGCCGAGCAATTCTGGACGACTGCCGCGGAGGCAATTCGGAGCGCAGCAGAGTGAATCATGCCGCATAATGCCGAAATAGACCCATTTGACGGCGCCCCCGAGCTTCCAAAGATCGTTGCGATAAGCCTCAAGCCCACCGGGCATCTTTACAACTACCTTGCCAACGATATCGCACTGGCGCGCGGCGACCGCGTGCTGATCGACACCGAGAACGGCACCCGGGTCGGCACCGTCGAGATCGAGCCGCACGAGCCTGCCCGTTCGCTCGATTTGACGGCGATGAAGCCCGTGATGCGGCGGGCGTCGGAGGCGGATTTCGACCTCGAGCACGAAAATATCTTGCGCGAGGAACGTGCGCGCCACCTGTTCCTTGAGCGCCTGCGCGAGCGCGGGATGCTCATGAAGCTGGTCAGTGCCGACTACAGCTTCGACGGGCGCAAGGTCGTCTTTTATTTCGTAGCTGAGGGCCGTGTGGATTTCCGCGATTTGGTGCGCGATCTGGCCAACACCTTGCGCGTGCGCGTCGAGATGAAGCAGATCGGCGCGCGCGACGAAACCAAGGTCACCGGCGGTGTTGGTCCGTGCGGGCGGGAACTTTGCTGCTCTTCGTTTCTGCGCGACTTCGACGCGGTGACGGTCAAAATGGCGCGCGAACAGGGACTGGCGCTCAATCCCTCGAGGCTGGCCGGGATGTGCGGACGCCTGAAATGCTGCCTCAAGTACGAATACGGAACCTACCTCGAACTCAAAAAATCGCTGCCTAATCCTGGCAAGCGCGTCCAGTCGGTCAAAGGCGACGGCAAGGTTGTACGCCAGAATATCCTCAAGCAGAGTGTGATGATTGCGCTCGAGAGCGACGGCACCCTGGTTGAGGCATCGCTCGAGGACCTGGTGACCTCGCGCCAGAACTAGTCGCGTCGAGATTCGCCGCGCGTTATTCTCGTCAGCTCGATGGCGGATCGAATCCATATCACGACGGCGATCCATTACAGTAACGGGCCGCCGCATCTAGGCCACGCATACGAAGATATTGCGGCCGACGCATACGCGCGTCATCTGCGGCGCAAGCCTGGCGGCTCGAAGCTGACTTTCGTTACCGGCACGGACGAGCACGGCCAGAAAAATCGCGATGCAGCCGCCAAGGAAAACCTCGATCCCAAGGCGTTCGCGGATAAAATCAGCGCGATCTTCCGCACCGCCTTCGACCGGCTCGAAATCAGCTATACCAATTTCGTCCGCACCACCGATCCCGCGCATGAGGCGTTCGTTCAGAAGATGCTCGCGCGCACCTTCGAGCGCGGCGATATCTACTTTCGCGATTACGAGGGTCTCTATTGCGTCGGGTGCGAACGCTTCTATACCGACAAAGAGCTGCTGCCCGGAAATATCTGCCCCGAGCATAACCAACCGGTCGAGTTCCTGAAGGAATCGAATTATTTTCTCAAGCTCGAAAAATACCGCGCCGCGATCCGCGCCCATCTCGAATCGACCCCCGGCTTCATCCGTCCTGAACGCTATCGCAACGAGGCGCTCCGGATGTTCGATGAGCCGCTCGCCGACCTGTGCATCTCGCGCCCCAAGGCGCGCCTGGATTGGGGAATCGAGCTGCCCTTCGACGACAAGTTTGTCACCTATGTCTGGTACGACGCGTTCTGGGCATATCTGAGCGAGTTGCCCGACACGAGCGACGCCGCGCTCGCCGAGGTTCTGCCGGCGACCGAGCATTTCATCGGCAAGGACATTCTGAAGACGCACGCAGTCTATTGGCCCGCGATGCTGATGGCGGTCGGGCTGCCGCTGTATCGGCGCCTGAACGTCCACGGGTACCTGACGACCGGGGGATCGCGGATGTCGAAGAGCTCGGGCAATGTCGTCGATCCAATGGAACTTGCCGAGCACCTCGGTCCAGACGTGTTGCGCTATTTTGTCCTGCGCGAATTCGGCTACGGCCTCGACGGCGATTTTTCCGAAGCACGCGTGATCGAACGCTACAACGCCGACCTCGCCAACGATCTCGGCAATCTGACCAGCCGCGTGCTCGCGATGACGGCGCGCTATTTCAACGGGGAAATTCAAGCACAGCCGGGTACGCATCAATCCGAGCACGGCCCGGGCGTTGACTACTACTGTCAGCAAGTTCGAGCGCTGTCCGATCGGATTGAACAGTTGATCGATGCATTGGAGTTTAACCGTGCGCTTGAAGCCATCTGGCAGGTACTCGATGCGGCGAATAAATATATCGTCGCGGCCGCGCCGTTCACGCTCGCGAAGGATCCCGCGAATCTGCCGCGAGTCGGTGAAATTCTGGTCAATCTGTGCGAGGGGCTCCGCGTAATCGCGGATTCGCTCGAAGCGTTCATGCCGGCGACCTCGCGCAAAATCCTCGACCTGCTCAACGTCGATCAAACAACTGCGCACGCGCCGTTCGGCGAAGGCCTCAAGCGGGGGCATCGCGTGAAGCCGCCTGTCCCGCTATTCCCGCGAATCGAAAAGCCAAACGCGTAGCGCGCCGCGCTCTACCGATGACGCCGCTCATCGACACGCACTGCCATCTGGCTGACCCAAAGCTCGGAGTGGATCTCGAAGACGTGCTGGAACGCGCTGGCGCGGCGGGTGTAACGCGGATGATTTCGGTCGGCGCGATTGGGTCAATCGAATGCGACCGGCGCACCGTTGCGATTTCCGAGCGGCATCCGAATGTTTTCGCTGCGGTTGGAGTGCATCCGCACGACGCCAAGGACTGCACGCCCGCGCGGATCGCCGAGCTGCGCGACCTTGCCCGCTCGCCGCGCGTCGTCGCAATCGGAGAGAGCGGTCTGGATTTCCACTATATGCATTCGTCCGCGGCTGCGCAGGAAGCGGCGCTCCGTGCGCATCTCGAACTCGCCAGCGAGCTCGGCAAGCCGATCGTAATCCATTGCCGGGACGCCGAGGACCGGATAATCGAGATCTTGCGCGAAATTGGAATCCCGCGCGCCGGCGGCGTGATTCACTGCTTTACCGGAAACGCGTCAGCCGCCGGAAAATTTATCGACCTCGGATTTCATATCTCATTCTCAGGAATATTGACTTTCAAAAACGCGCTCGCCGTGCGCGAGGCCGCCCGAACCGTTCCTGACGATCGCTTGATGATCGAAACCGACGCACCCTATCTCGCACCCGAGCCTTATCGGGGCAAGCGCAACGAACCCGCCTTTGTGCGCGGCACGCTCGAAGTACTCGCGCAAACGCGAGACGCCGATCCTGACCTCGTTGCAGCGAGAATCGTTGAGAATGCGCAAGGGCTGTTCCGATTGCCCGCCGATCCTTCGAATTGAGCGGTCAGCTCCGATTCACGAAACCCCGTGCCTGGGGTTATAGCTACCAGTATGGCCGCGCCGGAAAAGCTCGACCTCCCGCCACCGTTCGAGGATGCGATGCGGTCGCTCGAGCGCGAGATCATGCGCTTCATCCTGCGTCTGACTCGCGATCGCGAGGACAGTCTGGACTTGTTTCAGGAAACGTGGCTGCGCGCATACCGCGCCTACCCCAGCCTGCGCTCGAAGAGCGGGCTTCGCCCGTGGGTATTTAGTATAGCCGGGAATCTGTGCCGCAATCGGGCGCGAGATCGGAGGCGCCGGGAGCGCGTGATCGCGAACGACGGCCGTGATCCCGAGTTCGAGGCCGCGCGTTTTCTCCATGCCGATCACGGCTCTCACGACGGCGTGATCAGCCTGCGCCGTGCGCTGGCGGCGCTGCCGGGCAAGCAGGGCAGGGCGCTTATCATGCGGAAATTCGGCGGGATGGAATATGCGGAAATCGCGGTGGCGCTCGAATGCTCGCCCGAGAGCGCGCGGGCCAGCGTTTATCAGGCCCTCAAAAAGTTGAAGGCATCGCAATGAACCCGAGCAAAGTAACCAAATCTTCGGATGCGACGGCCGAAGCCGATGATCGCGCAGTCGATACGATGGTGCGCCGCGCGCGGGCTGGAATCCGCCGCGCGATGAAGGTTTTGCGGCGTCCTGAGGCGCGCGTGGGAATAATTGCGTCGCCTATCGGGCGCCTGATGGTCGCTGAAGGACCGCGTGGAATCGCGGCGATTCACTTTCTATGGACCGGTGCCGCGGACGAGGCGCTCGCGAGGCTTAGGCGCCGCTTCGACCTGCTTGATAACGAGACCTGGCGCGAGAATTTTAATCGCGAACTGGACCGCTATTTTAGGGGTGATATTGCCGTCCTCGACCGCCCTGTCGATCTGAGCCTCGTCGAAAGCGAATTCAAGCGGCGCGCCCTCATGCGGCTCAGAGAAGTGCCGAGCGGCAGCGTCACCACCTACCAGGCGCTGGCTGCGGATTGCGGAGCACCCGACGCGCAACGCGCAATCGGAACCACGATGGCGACGAATCCGATTCCGCTGTTCGTGCCGTGCCATCGCGTTATCCGCTCCGACGGCACGATCGGTAACTACGGCGGCGGCGTGAAGAACAAGCTCATCCTGCTGCGCAACGAAGGCTTCGAGGTCGGATCGAGCCTCAAGCTGCCGGCGTCGGCTGTGATGGGGCATCGTCGCACGCTGATCTACTGCCGTCCGGATTGTGGCGCCGCCCGGCGGTCCAATCCGGCGCGAGCGTTGATCTTCGCCGACGCGCGGCACGCGCGCGCGGCGGGACTGCGTGCGTGCAAGCTCTGTAAACCAGGATGACGCAAGCCGTGCGTCGCGGCACTTGATAAACCGGGATGACTCCGACGCCAATAAAAGACGCCGCTTGCGCGGCGTCTTTTATTGGCTTTGTTTAAGTTCGCGCGGGGCTATTCGGTTTCGTTCTGCTGCTGGAGTTGCTGCAACTGCTGACGCTGTTGCTCGAGCTGTTGCTGCTGCGATTGAATCTGGGATTGCGTCTGGGCGTTGGCGTTCTCCTGGTTCTGCATCTCGTTGCCGACTGCGAAGCCGGTCACGCCACCAAGCGCGCCGCCGATCGCGGCTCCCGCGCCGGGACTGCCGACGGCAGCGCCGATAATCGCGCCGCCAATCGCGCCGAGTCCCGCTCCGCCTAGGGTTCCTTCTTCACGCGTCGAGAGCGGCTGGCCGCTGCATCCCGCCACGACGAACGCCGCGGCAATGGCCAATGTTGCTATCAGACCCGAGCGGGTGCGCATAGTCGTCCTCCTACCCCATCCATTGATAAGTGGCTCTGGTTATTCGGTTTCCTGGGATTGCTTTAGCTGTTCGATCTGCTGGCGCTGCTGTTCGATCTGTTGTTGCTGCGCCTGGACCTGCGATTGAGTTTGCGCGTTGGCGTTCTGCTGATTCTGCATCGCGTTGCCGACTGCGAAGCCGGTGACGCCGCCGAGCGCGCCGCCGATTGCGGCCCCCACTCCCGGAGCGCCCACCGCGGCGCCGATTATCGCGCCGGTGGCGGCGCCGATGCCTGCTCCGCCGAGGGTGCCTTCTTCACGAGTTGAAAGGGGATCGCCAGAGCATCCGGCCACCAGAAACAAGGCGGCCAATGCCAACGCACCTGTCACGATCGCTTTTTTACGCATGGACGGGCTCCTGATGACACTCGAATGAAAGTAATCTTACTGAGTCTCGCTCTGTTGTTTAAGCTGTTGTATCTGCTGCCGCTGCTGTTCGATTTGCTGCTGCTGCGACTGAATCTGCGACTGGGTCTGCTTGTTGGAGGCTTCCTGATTCTGCATCGCATTGCCGACCGCGAAGCCGGTGACACCGCCAAGCGCACCGCCAATCGCCGCGCCCGCCCCAGGCGCTCCAACCGCCGCGCCGATAATCGCGCCGGTAGCCGCACCAATACCCCCGCCGAGGAGGGTGCCTTTCTCGCGCGTCGAGAGCGGCTGACCGCTGCATCCCATCATCACGGTGAGCGCGAGCGCCGCGATGATTACCGTTATGATTTTAGTTTCGAACTGCTCCACGGCGCTCCTCCATCACCGACTTAGGCGACTTCAACACTTGCGAAGCCAAGTGCCGAGCCTCCGGATATGGCAACCGCGCCGGAAGTTCGGTCTTTCGCCGGTCCGCAATCAAGCCGGCCTGCGGAAATCACCTGCAATATAATAAGCACGATTGCGATTGTGCATCCATCAGGAATGTTCATGGCAGAATGGCAAAGCATCGCGTCGGTCCGCCCGTGCCTTTGCCAATCTTCATCGGGATGCAGAAAATTGTAGCGCCCTTGGGCGGTAATTTATCCACATTCGCCACATTTTCGAAGCCTGGCTTGTTCGCGCCGAGCCAGATTCGATGCACCGGGAAGTCCTTCGAGATGCCCGGATCCATGCTCGCGGTGTCGATCGCGATTGCGGCGGCCTTGCGATTTTTGAGAATCCAGCTCACCGCTTCGGGCGAGAACCCGGGGAAACGTAATCCGGCTACGTCGCCGGGTTTATCGGTTCCCATATATCGTTTCTTATCCGGCCAATATCTGCCCCATCCGGAGTGCGCAACAACGATAGCGCCGTCCGGGATTCGCCCGTAAACGGCCTCGTAGCGCTCCAGGTCAGCGACGCTGATGGTGACGTTGCGATCTTTCGCGGCTCGCGCGGAGAAATCGACCACCGCCGCTGGACCGATGCAGCTCGCGAGCGGAACCTGATCGAGCGTCAACCCTTGCCGATTGAAGTGAATCGGCGCGTCGGCGTGCGTTCCGCCATGTTCAGGCGCGGAATAATTCGCCGACGAATAAAAATAGTGTCCGGGAGTTTCGCCGTAGGTCTCGAACTTGTGCTCGAAGTGTCCCTCGGTGGGCCAATAGATCGTCGTCGCGTCAAACGTGTAGGTCAGGTCGATGACTTTAGACGGGTCGATCGTCTCGGCGCCCAAGCCGTTCTTCGCAATCATCAGGAGCAATATAACCGGAAACGCAATCGCCGTGCGTCTCGTCATCGTCGCCTCCGTCACCCGGATCGATTGGCCGCACTCTACCAGCCTACCACCTGCGCGGGCATCACGGGCTGAGCCTGACCGCGCGGGTCGCATCCGCCGCTCACCAATCCCGCCGCGCGATTGACCGAAACCGCGAGCACGTGGCCTTCCGACCACGGCGGGCGCACCTCGATAGTATGACCACGCGCGGCGAGTTCGGCACGTACCTGCGGATCGATGCGCTCTTCGAGCCGCAGCACGCCGGGGATCGCGCTGTGCGGGTAGAAGGTCGAAGGAAAGTGCGGCGTCGAAAACTTGGGCGCCTCGATCGCCGCCTGTAAGTCCATACCGAAGTCAACCGTGTTCAGGAAAAACTGAAACGTCCACTGGTCCTGCTGATCGCCGCCCGGGGTACCGAACGCGAGATATGGCTCGCCCGCGCGCGTCGCGAGCGACGGCGACAAAGTAGTGCGAGGCCGCTTTTTGGGAACGAGCGAATTCGGATGATTCTCGTCGAGGTAGAAGGTCTGCAACCGGGTCCCAAGCGGAAATCCCAGCGCGGCAATCACCGGCGAGCTTGGTATCCATCCTCCGCTCGCTGTGACGGCGATCATATTTCCAGCCCGATCGCACGCGGTGACGTGGACGGTGCCCGGACCCCACGGGCGCGACTGCCCAGCCGCGGTTTCGCGCAGCGCGTGCATCGCGACCGGATCCCCCGGCCGCTGATCGTGCGATGCATGGCGCGGATCGATAAGCCCACGGCGCAACTCGGCATACTGCGGCGACAACAGCGCATCGAGCGGAACGCGCGTGAATTCGGGATCGGCGTAATAGGCCTCGCGGTCGGCGAAGGCCAACTTCGCCGACTCGATCACGGTGTGGATGTACTCGGCCGAGTTATGGCCCATCGCAAGGAGATTGAAACCCTCGAGTATCCGAAGCTGCTGCAGGAATACGGGGCCTTGCGACCACGGTCCGCATTTGAAGACCGTCACGCCGCGGTAATCGACGCTGGCGGGCGCTTCGATTCTGGTCATGAATTCGTTGAGATCGGATTCGGAAAGCATTCCGTCCTGCGCGTCCGACCATGCGGCGATCTCGCGCGCGATATCGCCGCGGTAAAAGCGAGCGAGCGCCGCCTCCAGCGCGGGCTTGCGTCCCCGTCCCTTCGCGGCCGACTCGGAATCAAGGAGGCGGCGAAAGAAGCCCGCCAAGGCGGGATTGCGGATGATATCGCCCGGGTTCGGTATTTTTCCGCCGGGCAGGTAGACTTCAGCCGACGACGGCCATCGCGTCAGAAACCGCTCGGCGTAGTCGCGCAGCGACGCTCCCGCACCCGCCTGGAATTGCTCGCCGCCGTCGCAGGGCTCGCCGCACAGTCCGACGTGCATCGGAAATCCGTCGTCGGCAAGCTCGAGGGCCGGCTCAAGAACCTCCGCCAGCGCCATGGTACCAAACTCCGACAGCGCCGTGATTAGCGCGCCAAGCGCGGCGGGAACGCCAGCGGCGAGCAGCCCGGAGCCGGGGATTAAATCCTTGCCGAGCGCTCGAAACTGCGCGATCGTCGCGCGCTTGGGTGCGATCATATTCCCGTTGATCGCGACCACCCTCCGGGCATTTGCCGAGTAGATGAGCATCGGCGCTTCTCCGCCGATCGTGTGCATATGTGGATTGACGACACCTTCGACAAAGGTGCCTGCGACAGCCGCATCGATCGCATTTCCGCCTTTTGCGAAAATTCGTGCTCCCGCAGCTGCGGAAAGGTAGTGCTGCGTGGCGATCACAGCCTGACGGCCCATCACGAGGGGATAGATGGTGGACATCGCGGGCACCTCGCCTGAGGAAGAAAATTAGGAGCGTCGCCGGCTTTCGCCAAATGCGACACCGCACGACGCATATGGTTACAGACCTGCCGCGAAAACGCGCACAAAGCAAGCCTGCAACTTGTTTCACGTCTGCAATCGGCGTTTGAAATTGCGAAAAACGGGTCTTTCCACGTGAGAAGTAAAGATTTCCACAAGCTGGGGAAAACGAATTAAGCCCCCTCTATAGCCGTCTAAATTTCAGGCGCGATGCTTGCTACAATGAATCGCAGGTGGATGAGGATACTTACGACCGGACTGGCGCGATGAGGACAACACGATGATTGCCAGCACGAACATCGAGGCGGTGGTGGGGCGAAATTGCCGATTACTGAGACCCGTACGCGATCACGAAGGTCGCAATCGTTTCAGTGAAAAACCACGAATCCTGCGCGAGGTGATTAACCTGGGACGGCACATGTACCTCGTTCAGTTCGACGACGGAGCCACCACCTTCCTATTTCCAGACGAAGTGACGCTGGAGTAGGGGACGAAGGCATCCGGCGCCTTGCGCCGGACTTTCTCCGCATCAACACATATAACCGGCGTGGACTTCCTTCGCGAATTCGCGCAGGGAGTTCATCGCCGTTTCGGTCACTGGCCGGAAGGCGCCAGTGAGGCCATAAAGTCGCGGGTGCGATAGAGCGCTACGATCGTTTTCGCGTCGATAATCTCTCCCCGCTCAATCATCGCGAAGGTTTCCACAAAGGCGACGCGGCTCACCTTGACGACTTCGTCATGGTCGAGTGTGCCCTGACCGGGCGACAACTCGCGTGCAAGATACAGCTCGATCCGCTCGTCGCAGAAACTCGGGATTGTTACAATCCCGCCCAAGTGATCCCATTGCGCCGCAGCCAATCCCGCCTCTTCGCCAAGTTCCCGCTGCGCGCAGGCGATCGGCTGCTCGCCCGCGTTGCGGCATCCTGCCGGGATTTCCCAAATCCACGCCCCGATCGCCTGCCGCCATTGCCGCAGCATCGCGACCGTTCCGTCGGTGTCGAGCGCGACGATTGCCGCGGCGCCCGGATGCCGGATTATGGCCAGATCCACAGTGACCCCATTAGGTAAGGTCGCGGTTTCGACTCCGAGATCGACGACGCCGAGCTTGAGAACCGGACGGCGGATGGTATCCATGCAGGCATGATCCCCGTCGGCGAGGGCAGCGTGCAAGGGCGCGCTTATTTGCGTGTCTTCGCGCGAGCGGTCAATAATTGCGCAAGCAACCGCGATGCCCCGGATCGTAATTCCAATATTCTTCGATTACGCTTCGACGCTGTGCTACATCGCATGGCGCATTGTGCGCGAACTCGAGCCCGAACTCGGCTTTGAAGCGCTGTGGAAGGGTGTGCCGATCGCGCTGCGCGACCATCGTGCAATAGCGGGCCGCGCGATCACCGAGCTCGAACGCCAGAAGGTGCTGATGGTTGCCGCCGAGACCGGGATAGCGGTCACACCGCTTGCGCGATGGATCGATTCATCCGCCGCGCTCGAGGGCTCGGAACTCGCGCGCGACGCCGGAGTGTTCGCCGCCTATCACGAAGCCGTGTTTCGCGCCGCGTTCGAGGATCGCGCCGACATCGCAGCGCCCGCGACGCTCGACGAAATCGCAGGGCGCGCCGGGATGGATCCGGTCAAGTTTCACGAGGACGTGGAGAGCCGCCGGATGTCGTCACGGATCGCCGCGCACAAGCGCGAAGCCGACGAGCACTCGGCGCTCGGCTATCCGACTTTCATCTTGGGCGATTTTCCGATGATAGGAATTCAGCCCGCCGATACGATGCGCTTGCTGCTCGCGCGCTTCATGCGCCAGCGCGCATCCGAACCGCAGGCTTAGACGCGGCGCGCGGAGATCAGCAGGAACGGAGGCCGCCGCCGTTCTTCGAGCGCTTCGGGGCGCGTCCGCACGAACT
>JAJZAG010000099.1 GCA_021799555.1 Deltaproteobacteria bacterium
GCGCTGATCACGGCGGGGATAAAGCTGCCGCTATTCCAATGATCGCGCCGCGATACATTGACGCAGATAGTCAAATGCTCAATGATTCCAAGCGCGCGCACGCGCTCCGGTTGCCGCGACCAACCTCGCGAAAGGAGTTGCGATGATAGCTTCGGGTCGAGCTGCGGTTCTGTTGCTGTTCGCGGCGGTCACATCGTCAGTTGCGGGATGCGCGAGCAACGCCGGATGGACCTACCGGCCCAATCCGCCGCAACTTACCGCGGCGCAGGTGCCGCTGACGCTCGCAGTCGAACGGTTCAAGGATCGGAGGGGCACCGAGAATACTACTCACTTGTGGGTGTGCATCATCCCGCTGATTCCATACTGTACTGCCGCATACGAGCGCCCCGATACCGCGAACCGCTTCCTTACCGTGGCTGCGTACAACTTCCGGCCGGACTCCGACCTCGCCAATGCCGCCGCGCTTGAGATCAGGCAGGACGGCATCTTCCACGAGGTGTACGTCACGGATCGCTCGATGGATCCGGGCGCGCAACTGATACTGCGCGGCACGATTATCAATACCAACTGGGACGGAACTGGCTATTCGTATCTGGTCGGGCCGTACGCGTCGATAATCTGGGTGCTCGGCGCTCCGATTGGAACTGCGTACAATACTCTCAAGGTGCGGTTGGAGTTGGTTCGGCAGTCCGACGGCGCTCTGCTTTGGAGCGACGATATCGATCAGAGTTATTCGAAAACCGAAGGAGCCTATTACAACTACAGCATGGACTTCGGTTATCCCGCGATGTTTCGCGCCGGAATGAAGCAGGCGGTCGCGTCGCTCGAGCAGTATGTCGCGAGTCAGCCGCAGAGTTTCTGGCGGTCGATGGAGCAGCCCGCCAACGGCGTCAAGTGAGGCGCGAGTTGATAATCAGAACCGGGACCGCGTTCGTTGCGATCGCCGCGGCGCTGATGGCGCTGGGCTCGCACGCGGCGGCGATCGCCGCCGACCCGGGCGCGCGCGCGACGCGGGTCGAGTTCTATACGCCGAAGTTGCCGGGTGGCGCGCCGCGCGACGGTTCGTGCTGGACGGAATCAATCGCGGCGCCGCGGCCGGGAGCGTGGCGATGCATGATCGGTAACGCGATTTACGATCCGTGTTTCGAAGCGCCGCCGGCGCGCGGCGAGCTGGTCTGCGGCGCCAATCCCGCAACGGGGCAATCCGGATTCGCGCTCAAGCTCACCAAACCGCTGCCGGAAATCACACCGCGAGCCTCCGCGATTCCAGCGCCGTGGATGATTCTGCTCGAGGACGGATCGGTGTGCGAACGGTTCACCGGAACGATGCCGATGGCTGGCGGCGAGGCGGCGCGATGGTACTGCTACGACCCGTCGGCGCCGGTTTCCAGCAGCGCGCGCAATCGCGGCGTGGTGACGAAGATAAGTCAAGGGCGCGTCTGGACCGTCGATCGGTACGCGCAGTCCCAGGAAGGTCCTCCAGGTGAGAGGGGCAGTATGCGTGTGCGCGCGCAGCGCGTGCGCGTGGCGAGGGTGTGGGAGTGATCGCGGCGAGACAATCGGGAACGCTACTTTCCGATCTTTCGCATTTGCCGCGGCGTCAGCATCCATTGCAGGCTCGCGCCGCCGCGCTCCGGGCGGGCCGGAACTTCGAGCGAAATCAGGCCGCCCTTTTTCAAATTGATGTTGACCGCCTCCGGTGTCGCGGCAAGGAGAATGGAAGCGACGCCGCTGAGTTGCGGCTCATGGCCGACGATCATCACGTGGCGGTGCTTGGCGAACGGACGCAGGGCGCCAATTGCCTGCTGCGCGGGGACGCCGGTTGCAAGCGCGGGCACGACCTGTGGCGGCGGATCGTTCGAGTAGGCTTGCGCGACGACCTCGGCGGTTTCGGTGGCGCGCGCGAGCGGACTGGTCAGGATCACGTCGAACTTGAGGCCGAGCTTGCGCATCGCCTGCGCGGAGCGGCGCAGCTTTTCGCGTCCGCCCTGGGTCAGTTTGCGCGCGCCGTCGTCGCCACCCGGGGTGGCGTCTTCCGCGATGGCGTGTCTCAGGATGTAAAGGATCATAATCAGGTTTCCGTTGCGGATGTTAGTTCGCGCGATTGGGCTTGCGGAATCGCGCGTCCGTGGCGGCGAATCTCGGCGATTGCATCTTTCATGATCCCGGCGCGATCGAACTTGCGCCACGCTTTGACGCAGCGCCGGGCGAGCTTGCGTTCGCGCCTTCGCAGCGACTCGGCCATCGCACCCGCGGCGAGCACAGCCTCAGTCGGCGCGCCTTCGGCGCTTGCATACGCGATAAGCCATCCGATCGCGACAATAGTGTCGTTAAATACGCCGAGCAGATCCTGCAGGTCTTCGAGGCGCGCGAGCGCCTTGCGGCTGCGCTTGCCGCCGATCGCGGCAAGCATCTCGAGCGCGTAGCGCATACGCTTGACCCGCACGCGCAAGCGATGGACGGTTTTGGCATCCGAGACGCCCGTCAACTTCGCGGCCGCGCGCACCATCGCACCCGTCATCCGGGCAAGCATCGCGCCTGCGGCGGGTCCGAGCGGCTGCCTGGCCGTGGCGATTCTAATCCGCGGCTTATGCAGACGCGCGATGAGCGCGGAGTAGCGGCGCGAATCGAGCGCACCGGCGAGCTGCGCGAGCGCCAGCCGGCGCGAAACCTCAAGTTCGGAATAGAGCGGCGGCAGCATCGCGGCAAGCCGCGGTTCCAGCTTTGGCGCCCGCGCGCGAATCGTGGCGGCAATCACGTCGCACTCGCGCACTTTTCCTGCGATCTGTGCGACCCAGGACAAGTCGCGTTCCAGCAGCGACATCTGACTTGCGTGCAGCGCGCTCGAGAACATCTCAGCCGCGGCGCGCAGTCTTCGCGACGCGACACGCAATTGATGAATCGGTTCGGGCTCACCCGCGATCGACGCCGCGCGCTCGCGCTCGAGGCTGCCGGCGCCGTAAGCGAACGCCGCGATCACGGCCGCGCTGAGACTTTCCTGAGGGGCGAGGCGAAGCTTGCGCGGTATCGGCTCGTCGGAGGTCTCCACGAATCAGTCCTTGCGCAGCGGCGTGGGAGTGCCGGGGCGTGCGGGCTCGGCGAATTTCAGGTAATCGGCAATGTGCTTGCGCAGCTCGCTCTGAATCTCTTCGATCGGCGCGCGTGCGTCGAGCGAGACGAAACCAAACTCGGCGGCGAGGCGCCGATATTCTTCGATCAGTCTGCTCTGGTAGCGCTGGAACGAGTCGAACAGGTCCGTGCCGAGGGCAAGATGCATCCCTGATTCCCAGTAGTCCATTCCTTTGCCGTGGACGACGCGAGGAATCAGCGTTTCGACATCGATGTCGAGATAGAGCACGAGGTCGGGAACGAGCGCGACACCGAACAACTCGCGGCTCCAGTCCGGGTCGGCGCCCATCACGTTGTTGCGCGCGAATGCGGTGTACATGTAACGGTCGGCGATCACGATAAATCCCGCCTGCAGCGCGGGAAGAATTTCGTGTTCGAGCCGATCGGCGAAATCGGCGGCATAGAGCAGGCTGAAAGTCGTCACCGTGAGCTGATGCCCCGCCTTGGCCTCGTTAATGGTTTCGCTGAGCAGAAGCGATCGCGTCCATCCCGTGTGGCTCACCGCGTAGCCTTCGAGTTCGAGCCATGGGCGCAGCAGATCGATCTGGGTGGAGCGTCCGACGCCGTCAGTGCCTTCGATCGCGATCAAATGGCCGGGCAGGCGCTTTTCGCGCAGGTAGGGCAGGCCATGTCCGTACCAGGACTTAGCGCGTTTTGATCGCATGATTGTTCAGTGCTCGTTCGCGATCGTAGTCGCGCAGCACGTCCTGCACCATCTTGCGGAAGGCGCGTTGTTGAGTTGGGATTTCGCCGGTCGCGTCGATCGTGTGAAGCGCGAACTCGCGCGTGAGCTCGTCGTAGATTTGCAGCACGCGGCTCTGAAACAAACGAAAGCTTTCGACCGGATCGGCGGACAGTCCCACGTCCATTCCGGCCTCGTGATATTTCAGTTTGGCGCGGCCGGAGAGCAGACGCTCGAGCGACACTTCGATCGGCACGCGAAAGTAAAGAGTCAGATCGGGGCGGAGCGCAAATTTGTACACCGCGCGCACCCAATCCGGATGCACTCCGCGCGCAACGTCGCGCGCGAACGCGGTGAACACGTAACGATCCGCCAGCACCAGCATCCCGGCCTTCAAAGGCGGCAGAATCTGGTAGGTCAGGCGATCGGCGAAATCGACCGCGTGCAGCAGGCTGAAGGTCGTGGGCGTGAGGAGATTTTTCTTCTTGCCGCGGCTCATCGAACGCCGCACCAGGCGCGAGGAATTCCATTCGGTGAAGATGACCGGATAGCCGCGCGCGCGCAGCCATCGCTCGAGCAACATGAGCTGGGTGGACTTTCCCGAGCCGTCGATTCCTTCGACCGCGATGAGCCTGCCGGGGTACGGATGCGGCGCGGCGAGCAGGCTCTGCGCGGGTTCGAGCCGCGGTAAATTAGCCGGCGGCGTGGAATTGCGCCGCGGCTCGGCTTGCGTTTGCGCCGTACCTAACGGGCCAGGGTCACCTGCCGGTCGAGCAGACGCGACAGCAGATCCGTCCTTCTCTCGCATGTCCATAGTTCCAGGTCGGCCTTCTCGCGATTTGAATCGACTCCGATAATAAGCCGTCCGGGGGAATAACGCACGTCGATATCCTTAACCACACCGAAGTGACTACGGTCCAAAGCGTCGGCGACGCGCAGAATCGCGGCGAATGCGCGTACCATCCTGCGCTCGGCGGGAACCAGCGCACGCAGTTCCGGGGAATCAAGCTTGGGCGCCTGCTTGCGATGTCCGCGCGCGGCCTGCGCGATAATTTCGATTTCGTTCGGCTCGAATCCAAACAGCTCCGCATTCTTTATCAGGTAGTAAGAATGACGGTTATGGCGATCATGGTCGATCGCATGCCCGATGTCATGCAAGAGCGCCGCGTATTCGAGCAACTCGCGCGATTTTCGCGCAAGGCCCATGACCGGGGCGGTCGCGTCGAACAGCTTGAGCGCAAGTCTTGCTACTTGCCTGCCGTGCGCGTTGGCGCCGCAGAACCTGGCTGCAAGCGCTCTGACCGAGCGCTGCCGGGCGTCTTCGGCGGAATGGCCGAACGCGGTGCGCATCTGGCTCAAGATCAGGCCTTCGCGCAGCGCCCATGTGCAGGCGACCAGCTCTGGCGCGCCCGAGCGGCGCAAGATGAAATCGACCAGCGCACCCGCAGCGGGCATCAAATCAACGCGCTTGGCGTCCATTCCCGGCAGTTCCGCGCGCAGCGCGGCGTTGGCGGTGACGAGGTCGCGCGCCAATCCGGCAATTTCGGCGGCCGAGGCGCCGGCACCGTGCAGTCGGCCGAGTTCTTCGCCGCGGGCGGCGCGCGCCATCGCGACCAGCGTGTTGATTGTGCCCGAGGTTCCGATCGCGCGGACGATCTTTTCCTTGCGCGCTTTGCGCAGCAGCGCTCCGGCTTCACTCTCGAGGTGATCTTCGAGACGCCTTAACTGGGCGCGGCTAGGGGGATCGTCGGGAAGATAGTGCTCGGCAAGCCGCGCGACGCCGAGCTTCAAGCTTTCCATCCAGAGCGGGTTACCGTCGCGCACCAGCACGAGCTCGACGCTTCCGCCGCCGACATCGACCAGCAAATGCGGCCCGCCGTCGAGTCCGAGTGCGTGGCGCGCGGCGATGAAAATGAGCCGCGCTTCCTCTTTTCCGGATATGACCTGGACCGCGATATTGGTTTCCCGCCGAATGCGGCGGATGAAAGCGGTGCGGTTGCGCGCCTCGCGCACCGCGCTCGTGGCGACCGCGCGCATCCGGTTCACCTTGCGTATGCGCGCGAGCTTGCCGAAATTGGTCAGTGCGCGCACCGCGAGATCCATCGCTTCATCGGTGAGCTTGCCGGTAGTAAAGGAGCGGCGGCCAAGGCGGACCATCTCCTTGACCCGATCGACCACCTCGATACGTCCTTCGCGGGTGGCGTCGGCGACGATCATGTGGACGGAATTGGATCCGACATCGATCGCGGCAAGCCGCATGGAGAGAGCGTATCCGCAAATGCGTGCGAAGTCATCATGAGGCGCGCGAATTGGGCGAAAAAAAAGATTTCGCACGACCGGCGTGAACGATTACAGGAAGATTACGCGATCGCCGCGCGATGTTTCGCACCGGAGGCTTCGCTAGAATAGCGGGGGTCGGTTTCAGGAATTCATTTGGCGGCGGCAATCAAAGCGACGGCGGATCGGGTCGAGCACGGCCCGGCCACCCATAAATGGCTCGTCGCGATCGCGGTGATGCTCGGCACCACGTTGGAGGTGCTGGACACGTCGATCGTGAACGTCGCGCTGCCGCACATGCAAGGTACGTTTTCGGCCAGCGTCGACGAGATTGCGTGGGTTCTGACCAGTTACCTTGTCGCCAACGGGATCATGATTCCGATGACCGGCTGGATCTCGTCGCGATTCGGACGCAAGCGTTACTTTCTCACTTCGGTATCGGTGTTCGTGGTGGCATCGGCGATGTGCGGAGCGGCGCAATCGCTCGACCAGATGGTGCTGTTCCGGCTCATCCAGGGCGCGGCGGGAGCTGCGATGGTGCCGTCTTCGCAAGCGATCCTGATGGAGACTTTTCCGCCCAACGAGCAGCAGCTTGCGATGGCCATGTGGGGGGTGGGGCTGATGGTCGCACCGATCATGGGGCCGACGCTCGGCGGATACATCACCGACAACTGGAATTGGCGCTGGAATTTCTACATCAACGTTCCGATCGGCACGCTCGCCTTCCTGATGGTGACGTGGTTCGTGTACGACCCCGCTTATTTGCGCGAGCGCCGCGCGCGCGGCGGCAGGATCGATTATCTAGGCATGGCGCTTTTGGTCTTGAGTCTCGGCCTGATGCAGATTGTCCTCGATCGGGGGCAGCGGGCGGACTGGTTCAATTCGGCGTGGGTGGTGTATGCGAGCGTGATATCGGCGATCGCGTTGGTGTGGCTTGTGATGCACGAGTTGCGCTTCGCCGAACCGATTCTGGACCTGCGCATCCTCAAGATTCCGGTGTTCAGCTTTTCGGTGACCTTGATCGTCGCGATGAGCTTCGCGCTGTACGGCACCGGGTTGCTGAACCCGATTTTTCTGCAAGATCTCCTGGGCTACAACGCGTGGAAGGCGGGTCTCGTGCTTGCGCCGCGCGGACTCGGCACGATGGCGGCGATGCTACTGGTCGGGCAGCTTGCGCGATTACGCTTCGACACGCGCCCGCTGATCGGGCTCGGGTTTGTCCTGATGGCGTCGGCGCTATGGGAGATGTCGCACTGGGACTTGCAGGTCAGCATGTGGATCGTGGTCTGGCCCAGCATCGTAATGGGCCTCGGGATGGGTCTGATTTTCCCGACGCTTTCGGCGACGACGCTGTCGTGCGTGAGCCGCGAGCGAATTGGATACGCGGCGAGCTTGTATAACCTGATGCGCAACACGGGGGCGGCGGTTGGCATCTCGTACATGACCACTGCGCTCGTCAATCACGAGCAGACGCATCAGTCGTACCTGGTCGAGCACTTTTCGGTCTTCGACGCGTGGAAGATGAGCGCTGCGGGAGCGCGGATGCCCGGGGCGGCGCCGCTGCACTATCTGCCATCAATTATCACGGGGCAGAAGCAGGGGATCGGGATGATCTACGCGATGATCCAGGCGCAAGCCGCGATGCTTTCGTTTAACGATATTTACCGCGTGCTGATGTTCGTGATGATCCTGCTCGTGCCGAGTTTTATTTTACTGCGCCGTCCAGAGAGTGCGGGCGGTGGCCCGATGGCGCATTAGTCCTTGCTCTCATCGAACGCGCGCTCGAAGGCGGCCAGAGCCTGCGGATCGAACAGCACGAACTCGATCCGTTCGAGGCTGGATGGATGGGCAAGATGCTCGCGCACCTCGTCGAGCATGACGCGGGCGCATCGATCGATCGGAAACCCGGCAATTCCGGTACCGAGAGCCGGGAACGCGATCGACTTCAAGCCTTTTTCGTTGGCGCGCTTGAGCGAGTTGCGCGTCGCCGCGCGCAGGTTGGACTCGGTGGTGCGGCCGCCCAGGCGCATGCTCGCAGCGTGGATAACAAATTTCGCGGGCAGGCGGCCCGCGCCGGTGATCGCGGCTTCGCCGAGCGCGATCGGGCCAAGCTGGTCGCATTCGCGCTGAATCGTGGGACCGCCCTTGATTCGGATTGCGCCGGCGACGCCGCCGCCGAGCAGCAGATCGTTGTTGGCGGCGTTCACGATCGCGTCGGTGCGGGCTTCGGTCAGATCGCCAATCGTCAATTTCACCTTCGATCGCCATCCGGGGTTCATCGCGAGCCTCCATTCCGATGCGCCGCGAACGCGCACCAGTTCTGCTATTATCCGGCTATTCGCAATGAACCAAAGGCGCGCGGCGGTGAATCGGATGAGGCTGGCGAGGGTGGGGCAGGCTGCGATCGCGATGGCGGTATGCGCGATTGCGGCCGGCGCGTGCGCGCGACGGGGGCCGGAGCACGCGCCCGGGACAGTTCAGATTGATATCGAAAGCTCGCCAACCTCGACTGATCCGCGATTCGCGACCGATGCGATTTCTTCACGAATCAACGAGTTGGTATTCGATTCGCTGGTGAGAATTTCCGGCGACGGAGAGTTCACCGGGGATCTTGCCGAGCGAATCGAACGGCCCGACCCGACCACGATCGTTTTTCACTTGAAGCACGCAGTCCAGTTCAGCGACGGGCGCGAACTCACCTCGCGCGACGTGAAATTTACCTACGATTCGATACTTGCGCCGGGCTCGATGTCCGCCAAGCGCGCCGGAATGATCGAGTTGGCGGCGGTTGCCGCTCCCGACGATTACACGGTGGTGATGACGACGCGGCATCCGTACGCACCGGCGCTCGAACTGGGGCTGCAAGGAGTTGTGCCCGTGGGAACGCCGTTACCGGCGGAGAGCATCGAGGCCGCGCCGCCGGGCACGGGACCGTTCGCGATGCGCTCGTACCGCCGGGATGAATCGGTGACGCTGGTGCGCAATCCTTACCGCACGACGCCTTTCGATGGCGCGCGCGAAATTCTATTCAAAGTAGTGCCTGACCCGACGGTGCGAGCGCTCGAGCTGGCGGAAGGGATTTGCAATTTATCCGAGAACAATCTCGAGGCAACGGTTTTGCCGTGGCTCGAGCGCCATCGCGCGCTCGCCGTGAGCAACACGCCCGGGACGACGTACAGATACCTGGCGTTTAACTTCCACGATTCGCGGCTGCGCGATTTGCGGGTGCGGCGCGCGATCGCGTACTCGATCGATCGCGCCGCGATAGTCAATTCGATGCTTAGGGGAACCGCGCGGCTCGCGACCGGGATGCTTGCGCCCGAGAGCTGGGCGTACGTCGGCGACGTTATGAGCTACGGCTACGATCCGGCTAAGGCACGGCGCCTGCTCGACGAAGCTGGTTACCGCGCCGGGCGGGACGGAATGCGTGCGCTGCGTTTCGAGTTCAAGACGACGCCGGAGGGAGCGCGGCTCGCAGAGGTATTTCAGGCGATGCTCAAGCGGGTGGGTATCAGGCTGGAGGTGCGGACGCTGGAGTGGGCGACATACTACGGCGATATCCAGCGCGGGAACTTCGAGTTGACTTCACTGCAGTGGGTGGGAATCGAAGACCCGAGTTACTATTACATGGTCTTCGACACCGCGATGGCGCCTCCGCGCGGCTCGACTAATCGCGGCTACTACTCGAATCCTGAGATGGACGCACTGGTGGAAGCCGGGCAACGGACGCTTGATCCGGCAGCGCGCAAAGAGATTTACGCGCGCGTGCAAAAACTGGCCGCACTGGATCTTCCGTATGTTTCGTTGTGGTGGGTCAACACCGTCGCCGTGCTCGACCGCGATCTGCGCGGCTTCGAGCCTTATCCGAACGGGAGTCTGCGCTCGCTTGCGGAGGTGACGCTCGCGGCGCCCGGCGGTGCGGAGCCGGCGCAGTGATCCGCTACCTGATCAGGAGGGTTTTTGCACTTGTGCCAGTGGCGCTTGGCGTCGCGACGCTGACGTTCGCGCTGATTCATCTGGTGCCGGGCGATCCGGTAGTCGCGATGCTCGGCGATACGGCGGCGCCGGCGGATCTGGCCGGGATGCGGCATCAACTCGGGCTGGATCGGCCGGTCCTCGCGCAATACGCCTCGTTTCTTGCAGGGCTCGCGCGCGGCGACCTGGGCGAATCGATCTCATATCGTCAGCCGGTCGCGCGGTTGATAGCCGAGCGCTATCCGGCGACGCTCGAGCTTGCGGCGGCGGGGCTGTTGGTCGCGATCTTGATTGCGTTTCCACTTGGATTTATCGCGGGGGCGAAGCCGGGAGGGGCTGGCGATATCGGCGCGATGGGATTTGCGATTCTCGGAATCTCGGTGCCGCACATCTATCTCGGGCCGCTGCTGATGATCGTGTTTTCGCTCGATCTGCGATGGCTGCCGCTGACGGGGCGCGGCGGGATTGCGCATCTGGTGCTGCCGGCGCTGACGCTCGGCACGGCGCTGGCCGCTATCGTCGCGCGGATGCTGCGGCAGAGCCTTATTGCGGTGAGCTCGAGTGACTATATGCGCACCGCGATCGGGAAAGGACTGAGCCGCCGCGCCGCGCTTTTGCGGCATGGTCTGCGCAATGCGCTGACCTCAGTGGTTACGCTGCTCGGGCTGCAGCTTGGAGGACTTCTGACAGGAGCGCTGATCGTCGAGATGATTTTTTCGTGGCCGGGGCTCGGGCGGATGCTGATTTCGGCGATCAACGCGCGCGATTATCCACTCGTCGAAGGATGCGTGCTCACCTTTGCGCTTACCTACGTCGTGGTCAACATGGCGACCGACGCAGTCTATGCGATGGTGGATCCGCGGGTGAGTCTCAAGTGAGGCGGTTAGCGAATAACCCGTCGCTGGCCGCGGGCGGCGCGATTGTCTGGGTGCTGGTCTTTGCGGCCATATTCGGCCCGGCAATCGCGCATCGCGATCCGATAGCGATCGACCTCGGCCACGCGCTGGCGCCTCCGGGCTGGGCGCATCCGTTTGGCTGCGAC
>JAJZAG010000100.1 GCA_021799555.1 Deltaproteobacteria bacterium
GCCGATTGCTAATCGACGGGCAGGGGGTTCAAATCCCCGTCCCGCGCCAGCCCGTACGCATTCTTTCCTGTGTGACAAGATTGAAGGGCGCGCAACTACGATGCCGCTCTTGCGGCGTTTCACGCGCCTGACAGCCGGATATTCAAAGAAACTCGCGAACCACAGCGCGGCAGTCGCCTTGCATTTTGTCCATTACAACTCCTGGCGCATTTGCCAGACGATCCGTTGCACTCCAGCGATGGAAGCGGGCATCTCGGATCATGTCTGGAACATCGAGGAAATCGTCAAGCTGGCAAACTGAACCAGTGCCGGAGCGCGCGGCGCGCTTGACGCGAGTTATAATCGGATGGTAATAATTATCATCCAGGTCATGGTGCTCCAATTGGTCAGTGAAGGACGCCGCGCCGGCTACGCCGCCCGCAGGCTCGAGGAATTCGCGGCGCGATGCCGCCGCGCGAGCCTCGCCGTGACGCCGCAGCGGCTTGCGATTGTCGCGGCCCTGCTTGACTCCGGGGAGCATCCCCGCGCCGACCAGATTTACGCCCGCGTCCGCAGGCGGCATCCGCATATCTCGCTCGCCACGGTGCATCGCACGCTCGAGACCCTGTGCGAGGTTGGAGAGGCGCGCAAGGTCACGGCGCTGCACGACAGCGCGCGTTACGACGGCAACCTGACGCCGCATCATCATGTCGTCTGCGTCAATTGCCGCCGGATCCGCGACATCGAGATTCCCGCCCTCGACCGGGTCTTGGAAGGACGCTCGGGATTGGGAGAATTTACGCTGATCGGCGCATCGCTCGAGATTCTGGCGCTATGCGAACGATGCAAACGCGCGGGCGTGCGCCTCCGGCGCCGCGGCGCGGCTCAATCTCGCCAACAACCTAAACGCAAACCCGTTTCGCAAGTTTAACCAGATAACTCATTTTGGAGGCTACAATGAAAAGTCTGAAAGGTACCAAAACTCACCAGCACCTCAAGGAAGCGTTCGCCGGCGAGAGCCAGGCTAATCGCCGCTACCTCTATTTCGCCAAGGTCGCCGATGTCGAAGGGCAACCGGAAATTGCGGGACTGTTCCGCGACACCGCCGAAGGCGAGACCGGCCACGCCCACGGCCATCTCGACTACCTCAAGACGGTCGGCGATCCGGTCACCGATCAGCCGATCGGCGACTCGGCGTTGAACCTCAAGAGCGCGGTTTACGGCGAGACCTACGAGTACACCGACATGTATCCTGGGATGGCGAAGACCGCGCGCGAAGAAGGCTTTCCCGAGATCGCGGATTGGTTCGAGACGCTGGCCAAGGCCGAGAAGTCGCACGCCGGGCGCTTCGAAAAGGCGGCCAAGACGCTAAGTTAAAGGCCCGTGCGTTTGATTCCTTCTCGCCTCGGGAGAAGGCGTCCGAAGGGCGGATGAGGGTGCTTACTCCTGACTGGCCGCGAGGATCGTGACGTTAGCGAGGTAAGCACTCTCAGCCGCGCGGCGCGATGCTTGCCAGAAATCGCAGGCATCGCACCACGCCGCCCTCGCTCGGAATGACAACTTTCGCGCTCTTTCCCGTGTCATTCCGACCGCGAACCGGTGATACGTATCGCGTCGAGAGTGTTGCGCCAGGCGGCGAGCGTGGCGCGAAATCTCGCGATTCGCGCCACTAGCCTTGGGATTGAGTTGAGCGAAGGTCTCCGAAGGTAGACGGTGAGGAAAGGTGCGCGGGTGCCGAGGTCGTCCGCTTGGAGATTTGGCAATCATGTCCAACCGCATCCAATCAAAACCCACTGACGGTCTTTCCTACAGTCCGTTCGAAACGAAATACTGGGACCACGCCGGCCTCGACAAGGAAATCGAGCGCGTTTTCGACATCTGTCACGGATGCCGCCTGTGCTTCAATCTGTGTCCGTCGTTTCCCGCTCTGTTCGAGGCCGTCGATCGCAAAGACGGCGACGTGCGGGCGCTCAGCGACGATGAAAATCAGCGCGTCATCGACCTGTGTTACGGATGCAAGCTGTGCGAGGTCAAGTGCCCATATACTCCACGCGATGGGCACGAGTTCCAACTCGATTTTCCGCGCCTGATGCTGCGCGCCAAGGCGGTGCGCGCCAAAGAGCACGGAGTCGGCTTGCGCCAGAAGCTGCTCGGCAATCCCGACCTGCTCGGAAAGTTGGGCAGCAAAGCCCCGGGCCTTGCCAACTGGGGATGCCATCAGAAATTCCAGCGCGTGATCATGGAAAAGCTCGCCGGGATTCATCGCGACAAGCTCTTGCCTGATTTTGCCGCCGAAACCTTCGACAAGTGGCTGAGAAACAATCCGCTGCCGCCCGCTCCCGCCGAACCGGCCGCGAAAGTCGCTCTGTTCCCGACCTGCTTCGTCAATTACTACAACCCCGGACCCGGCCAGGCCGCGATAAGCGTGCTCGCGAAGAACGGATGCGAGGTCAAATGCCCGAAGCAGAATTGCTGCGGGATGCCGGCGCTCGACGGCGGCGATATCGAATTCGCGCAGACGCAGGCGAAGTCGAATATCGCGGCGATGCTGCCGATGGTGCGGCAGGGCTATAAAATCGCCGTGATCAATCCAACCTGCTCGCTCATGATGCGGCAGGAGTATCCGTCGATTCTCGAAGGCGACGAGGCTAAGGAATTCGCCGCCGCCATAGTCGATCCGCACCAGGTGCTCTGGCAGCTAAAGCAAGCCGATCGTTTCAGCCGCGACTTCCAAAGCAGCCCGGGCAGTATCGCGTATCACGTGCCCTGCCATCTGAAGGCGCAGGCAATCGGCTTTCGCTCGCGCGACCTGATGCGAGTAATACCCGGCGCGAGCATCGCGACTATCGATGCGTGCACGGCGCATGACGGAACCTGGGCGATGAAAAAAGAATTCTTTGCGCTCTCGATGCAGGCCGGCGCGAAAGCGTTTGCCGGAATGCGCGACGCCCAGGCCAAAGTGATGGCGACGGATTGCCCGCTCGCCGCGGTGCAGATCCAGCAAGCGACCGGCACGCGCCCGATGCATCCGATCGAAGTTCTTGCGCGCGCATACCGCGCGCCCGGCGCCGGCGGCTTTCCCGATCGGGCCGAACCTCCCGCGCAGAGCACGCCATGAAACCGATTCGATTCGAGGAAACTCTGACGCTTGCGGATTACGACCGGGTGCGCGGGCGGTTGCGGCCGCTCTTTATCCATGAAAAGGAACGCCGCCGCCTCGCGATGGGTGCGCATCTGACCTTGCTTTTCGAGAATGCGCAGACCGTCTGGTACCAGGTGCAGGAGATGATCCGCACCGAGCGGATGGAATCGCGCGAAGCGATCCAGCACGAACTCGACACTTACAACGAGCTGCTTCCCGGCGCGGGAACGCTGTCGGCCACGATGATGATCGAGTATCCGGAGGCGGTGGAGCGTGACGCGGCGCTGCGCCGGCTGGTCGGATTCGAGCGGCATCTTTGGATAGTGCTCGGAGAGCGGCGCGAGCGCGCGATTTTCGACACCCGCCAGATGAACGAGGAGCGGATAAGTTCCGTGCAATTCGTCCGGCTTCCCGTTCCGGGAGTTGACGCGGAGCAATTTCTCGCGCTCGCGCGCGCGGGAAAGTGCGCGATCGAATCCGACCATCCGAGCCTCGCCGTCCGCGCCGCGATTAGCGGCGTCCTTGCCTCCGCGCTGGCCGAAGATCTGGCCTGAGGCGGCAATCGGCGCGAAGCCTTCGCAGCCCGGGCCGCGAGCCGCGGCGAATCGGGAGGATTGACCAGTTGTTGAGCGAACCAGTCGGATTGACTTAGCTAAAAATGGCGCTATACTGAGATTTAGCCGATCGCGGGCAGTCCGCGTCCGCAACACCTGCGATTCGTGAGGGGTTGTAAGGATGGCATCCGGTGTTTCACGATGTGCTCGGGACTGCCCTTCTCTCAAATGCCCGCCCATGCCTCGCGCAGTCTTTGCGTGCGCACCCGCCGCACGGCCGGCCGTGATCCAGGCACGGATTGATTTGGTTGAGCTATTCAATCTGATGAACGTGGGGAATTTTACAAGGCTGAAGCGATCGGGGTTACGCGGCGCCCGCGAAAATGCGAAGCACCCGGCGTGGACGCCTTACGCATCTCAAGACTGACGGCGCGGAAGATCAGGGATTATGCCGGCGGCCCGGCAAGCGGGCGGAACACCCAAAACGCCGGTCGAATTTCTTCAAAACAAACCCAACGCGAATTCGCCGGAATCTTGAGCAGATTCGGCGAGAATCCGGCGTTTCGCGCATATCCCGAGGGCGCACAATTTACCCGTGCGAAGCCACTCTCATGCCGTACTCGCCGCCTTACCCGGATCCGGCTCAAGCGGCCGAAGCTGCCATCCGCCGCCGCCCGTCAACTCGAGGTTGCGATCGTGATACTGCGCGAGGCTGGTGCGATGGCCGACGCTTATCAGGACGATCGGGAGATCGGACAGGCGCCGGTAGAGCGCCGCCTCGTTGGCGGGATCGAGCGCACTGGTCGCTTCATCGAGGAACGCGAAGCGCGGCAGATTGAGCAGCAGACGGGCGAATGCGAGCCGCTGCTGTTCGCCCTGCGAGAGAACCTCGGCCCAGTTGCGCTCGGCGTCGAGTCCGCCGACGCGCGCAGGCAGATCGGCAAGGTTGACCTCACCGAGAACGCGGTGGAGCGCGTCATCGGCGGCGTCGGTAACGCGGGGATAGGAAAGCTGCGCGCGCAGCGAGCCCAAAATCATGTAGGGCCGCTGCGGCAGGAACATGATGTCCTCAAGCGGAGGACGGACGACACGGCCCGAGCCGTTGCGCCAGATGCCAGCGATCGCGCGGGTCAGCGAAGTCTTGCCGACGCCGCTTGCGCCGGTAATCAGCATCCTCTCGCCCTCTTCGACATCGAACGAGAGCCTTTCGACCAGATGCGACGTTCCGTCGGGAGTATCGAGCGAGAGGTTTTCGAGCGCGATGCGCGGCGCTTCGGCGATCTCGATTCCGGCGCTCGCTTCGGCCTGGCGCGCGACCGCGCACTCTTCGACATAGGTTGCGAGGCGGTGCACGACGGTCGCGTAGCTGGTGAGTCCCTGGAAGTCGCGGATCACGAGCGCGAGGGTTCCCTTGACCGCGCCGAACGCGGTCGCGGCCTGAAAGATTTGTCCCATCTGTATCTGATGCGAGAAGTACGCACCCGCCAGGACGATCCACGGCACCAGATCGACCGAGTTGTCATAGGCGGTCTGCACGAAACCCAGGTAGAGCTGCCACTGAAGGAGAGTCTTGAAGTTCGACACCACCCATTGGAAACGGCGCGAGAGTTCGCGATGCTCCTGCGCTTCGCCGCCGTACATCGCGATCGACTCCGCGTTGTCGCGCACGTGCACCAATCCGAAACGGAAGTCCGCTTCGTAGCGCTCCTGGTTGAAGTTGATCACCACGAGGCGGCGGCCGACCATGATGGCAAGGTAGGTGCCGATGACCGAGTATGCGATCAACGCGAGCGCCAGCCAGTGCGATATCGTCCACAGGATTCCAAAGAACGCCGCCGCCATCACGACCGATCCGATCGTCACGTTCAAGTAGCTGAGCGTCGAGCCGGTGAACGAGTCGAGGTCCTGCTGGATGCGCTGGTCGGGATTGTCGACGCGGCCGTCGAGGTTCATCTGGTAGAAGGCGTGACAGGCGAAACCCTCGCGCACGAACCATTCGGTCATCCATTCGCGCCACAGAATCTTGAGTCTGCCGATCAGAAAGGGGACGAACGGATAAACGACGATCACGAAGCCGATCCAGATGAAGAACAGCATCAGGAGATGGTGAAAGCGCTTCGCGTCGTATTTCTGCAGCGCGTTGACCACGTCGCGGTTGATGTAACTGAACACGGCGGAGAAGCCGACCAGCAGCACGATCATCACGATCACGACGGCGAGCAGGCTGCGCGCCTTGCGCTTCTGATCGGAAACCCAGTAGGGCTTCGCCAGCATCCACAGCCGGCGCCAGAAGATCCGGTCGAACCGTTCCATTTGATTCACGCGGTAAACCTCGCGATGCGATTGCGGATCGCTTCAAGTCGATGCGCGGCGGCGCACGCATGCGCCGCCGCGCCTACGATTACTGAATCAGCATCGCGCGCAAAACTCCATCGCGCGCGTGCAATTGAGCCGATCGCGAGGATGAGCGGCGCGTTTGCGCCCGTCAACGGCCACGCCGCGGCGCCGTCCGATCGCGGCCTACGAAGCTTTCGCTTGCGCGATCGCGCCGCAGGTGCGGAGCCGATCGAGGTCCGAGGCGCTGAAACCCCAATCGCCGAGCGCTTCTTCGGTATGCTCTCCGGGACGCGCGGGCGGGCGCTGAATTTTGCTCGGCGTGCGGCTGAAGCGCGGCGCCGGGCCCGGTTGCACGACGCCGGCGTTCTCGACGAAGGTGCCGCGATGGCGATTGTGCGGATGATGAGGAGCTTCGTCCATGCTCAGCACCGGCGCGAAGCAGATGTCGCTGCCCTCCATGATCGAGCACCACTCGTCGCGAGTTTTGCTCAGGAACAGCGCGCGCAGGCGCTCCTTCATCTTCGGCCAGGCGGCGCGATCGTTCTGGCGCGGGAGTTCCTGTCCCTTGAGACCCGACAACCGCAGCAACTCCTCGTAGAACTTCGCCTCGATCGATCCGATCGCGACGTGCTTTCCGTCTTTGGTTTCGTAAACCTCGTAGTAATGCGCGCCGGTGTCGAGGATGTTTTCGCCGCGCTGATTGCTCCATACGCCCGAGGCGCGCAGCCCATAGATCGCCGTCATCAGCGACGCCGCGCCGTCGACCATCGCCGCGTCCACCACCTGCCCCTTGCCGGACTTCTGCGCTTCGAGGAGTCCTGCGACTATGCCGAGCGCGAGGTAGAGCGCGCCGCCGCCGAAATCGCCAACGAGGTTGAGCGGCGGAACCGGCGCGTCGCCCTTGCGTCCGATACTGTGCAGCGCGCCGGACAGCGCGATGTAGTTGATATCGTGGCCGGCGGCGTGCGCGAGCGGACCCTCCTGGCCCCATCCAGTCATCCGTCCGTAGATCAGCCGCGGATTGCGCCGCAGGCAGTCGTCGGGGCCGAGACCAAGGCGTTCGGTCACGCCGGGACGGAAGCCTTCGATGAGCGCATCGGCTTTTTCGACGAGCCTCAGCATCGCTTCGATCGCTTCCGGCCGTTTAAGATCGAGCGCGACCGAGCGGCGGCCGCGATTGAGCAGGCTGTATTTGGTTTCCATCGCGACGCCCAATCCGGCGTCGGCGGTGCGATCGATCCGCAGCACGTCCGCGCCCATGTCGGACAACAGCATCGCGCACATCGGACCTGGTCCGATTCCGGCGAGTTCAATGACCTTGTAGCCTGACAATACTCCCATGATTCACCTCATAATTGAGTGCGCGAAGCGGCCGCGAATGAAAAAGCACGAAACCCGGGCCCGCGTCCAGCGTGGCGCCGGGTCCTTTCTGTTTAGTATAGATTGACGAGAACATCACGTGGCAAACAGCGATCATAAATTGACGGCAGGAATGCCGCGGCTGCATATCGAGGGGCGATGGTTCGTTGACGAGGCGGGGCGCCGCGTGATTTTGCGCGGCGTCAACCTTGGCGGAGACTGCAAGGTTCCGTATCCGCGCGGCGGCACCAATTTCCCCTCCGACTTCTCCGATCATCGCGAGGTCTCGTTCATCGGCCGTCCGTTTCCGCTCGCCGAAGCGGCCGAGCACTTCGCGCGGCTGCGCGTGTGGGGGTTCAACTGCGTACGGATGCTGACGACGTGGGAAGCCGTCGAGCATCGTGGTCCCGGCGATTTCGATTGCGACTACCTCGACTATTACGCGGAACTGTGCCGCCTCGCCGGTGAATTCGGGCTGTATGTTTTTGTTGATTTTCATCAGGATGTATGGAGCCGGATGTCGGGCGGCGACGGTGCTCCGTGCTGGCTGTTCGATAAGGTCGGGATCGACTACCGGCGGTTTGGCGAATCCGAGTCCGCGCACGTGATGCAGTATCTGTACGACTACGCGCGTGGCGGGCGCCAGGAAGATCGCTATCCGACGATGAGCTGGTCGCAGAATGCGCGATGGCCTGTCAATGGAATCATGTGGACGCTGTTCTTCGCGGGCCGCGATTTCGCGCCGGGCCTCGTCATCGACGGACATAACGTTCAAGACTACATGCAGGAGCATTATCTGGCCGCGCAGGCGGAAGTCGCACGGCGCGTGCGCGAGCTGCCCAACGTGCTCGGCTTCGACACGCTCAACGAGCCGCACGAAGGATGGATCGGGCACGCGCTGAGTTACCGGCATCTCGGGCCGAGCGAGGAAAATCCGCTGCCCGCCGGCGCGGGGCTCGCCTGGTCGCCGATCGATGCGATGCTCGTATCGCACGGCGTCACGCGCGTGATTCCGGTGCTCGCATATGACAAGGCGCTCAAGCGCGCGGCCGTGACGCGCGAGCGCACGATGAACGAGCGCATGGTCTCGATCTGGAAAGACGGCGCTCGCGATCCGTTCCAGGCGGCGGGCGCGTGGCGGCTTCGCGCGGACGGCGGCTTCGAGATCTTGCGCGAGGATTTCTTTCAGCGCGTTGGCGATCGCGCGGTCAACTTTATCGAAGACTACATGGGTCCTTTCATTGTCCGCGTTGCGAAGAGCATGCGCGCGATCAATCCGGATTGGATCCTGTTCGCCGAGCTCGATCCTCTGTCGGGATTTCTGGGTCCTGGATTTCCAGCCGACACTCCCCCGCAAACCGTCAACGCAGGACACTGGTACGATATCGTCACCCTCGGGACCAAGACCTTCCGCACCGATTTCACGCTCGACGCGATGAGCGGGGAGACCGCGGCCGCCGCCGCGCAGCTGCAGACGCGCTATGAACAGCAGCTCGCGCGCTTCGCGAAAACTTCCGAGCGAATCGGCGGCGGCGCGCCGACACTGATCGGTGAATTTGGAATTCCATTCGACCTCAATGGCGCGCAAGCCTACCGCGCGTTTCATGCCGGCGATCGTTCCGCGGTTCCCTGGACGCCGCACATCGTCGCGCTCGACATGATGTACAACGCACTCGACACGCTGCTGCTGAGCAGCACGCAATGGAATTACACCGCATCCAATCGCAACGACCTGGCGGTCGGCGACGGCTGGAACCAGGAGGACTTGAGCATCTTCTCGCGCGACCAGCAAACCGATCCCGCCGATCCGAGCAGCGGAGGACGCGCGCTCGAAGGCTTCGTCCGGCCGTTCGCGCGTGCGATTCAGGGCACGCCGCGCCGAATGAAGTTCGAGCGCCTGACCGGCAGATTCGAGTTTGTATTCGACGCGGACCCCACCGTCCCAGCCGCGACGGAAATCTTCGCGCCGCGGCTTCAGTACCCGCACGGATGCGACCTCGAGATTTCCGGCGGTGAGGCGCGGCTCGATCTTGAGAGTCAGCAGGTGACTATTGCGGCTGGCGGCGCGGGCGAGGTCCGAATGATTCTGCGCCGGCGTGAGAAGTAATCGTGAATCCGCGAATCGATTTTCAGACCGATCCTTCCCGCTACCGGCACTGGAAGCTCTCGATCGATGGGGCGGTTGCGACGCTCGTGATGGACGTCGACGAGAGCGGCGGTCTGTTCCCTGGCTACGAGCTCAAGCTCAACTCGTACGATCTCGGCGTCGATATCGAGTTGAACGACGCCGTTTCGCGCCTGCGGTTCGAGCATCCCGAGGTCGGATGCGTGGTTATCAAGTCGGCGCGCGAGCGCGTGTTCTGCGCAGGCGCAAACATCAGGATGCTCGCGCAATCGAGTCATCCGTTCAAAGTCAATTTCTGCAAGTTCACCAACGAGACGCGGCTCGCAATCGAAGACGCGACGCATAACTCGCGTCAATACTATATGACCGCGATTGCCGGAGCCTGCGCCGGCGGCGGCTACGAGCTCGCGCTCGCAACCGAATACATAATAATGGCCGACGACGGCTCAACGAGCGTCGCACTGCCGGAACTGCCGTTGCTGGCGGTGCTGCCCGGCACCGGAGGGCTGACGCGGCTGATTGACAAGCGCCGCGTGCGGCGCGATCACGCCGATTTTCTGTGCACGACCGAAGAAGGCGTCAAGGGAGCGCGCGCGGTCCAGTGGCGGCTGGTGGATGAAGTCGCGCCGCGCTCGCGGCTCGAGCAGGCGGTGGCGCGCAAGGCTGCCGAGTTTACGGAGCAATCGGAGCGCCGCGCCGGGCGGCGCGGAATTGTGTTGCGTCCGCTTGCGCGCGCGATCGCGGGCGATCGGATCGAGTATCGTCATCTGGCAATCGATCTCGACCGCGCACGGGCGGCCGCGTTCATTCGGATAAAGGGCCCGCAAGACGGCGCGCCGGCCAACGCCGAACAAGCCGCGGCGCTCGGATGCGACTTTTGGCCGCTCGCGATCGCACGCGAGCTCGAGGACGCGATCCTGCATCTGCGCTTCAACGAAGAAACGATCCGCACCTGGATTTTTGGCAGCGCGGGAGACCTCGAGCGGGTAAATTCCCACGACGCATTTCTGGCGGCGAACTCCGGCGATTGGCTCGTCAGGGAAATCACGCTCTATCTCAAGCGTACCCTCAAGCGCCTCGACGTGAGCTCGCGATCGATTTTCGCGTTTATCGAGCCGGGCTCGTGCTTTGGCGGCCTGCTGCTCGAGCTGGCGCTGGCGGCGGATCGCATCTACATGATGCGCGGAAAACGCGCCGACGACGAATTTCCGCGCGCAGCGATCGCGCTCTCTGCGTTGAACTTTGGCGCGTTGCCGATGGGCAACGGACTTGCGCGCCTGCAGGCGCGGCTGGGTGGCGCTCCCGAGAGTATCAAGGCGCTCCGGGACCTGGTCGGTCAAAATATTTCCGCCGAGCGCGCCGCGGAGCTGGGGCTGGCCGGCTTCACGCCCGACGAGATCGATTGGGATGACGAGACGCGGCTCGCGATCGAAGAGCGCGCGGCGTTTTCTTCGGATGCGCTTACCGGACTCGAAGCATCGCTTCGTTTTGCTGGACCCGAAACCCTCGAGACGAAAATCTTCGGGCGGCTGTCGGCATGGCAAAATTGGATCTT
>JAJZAG010000101.1 GCA_021799555.1 Deltaproteobacteria bacterium
AAGTCGGCCAATCGCCGCGCCGCAGCAAGCCGCTTGCCGACTTCAATGGAATCAAGTTTGCCAACGTGATTCTCCACATCAAAGATCTCCCCGCAGAGATCACCTCCGGATGGGACCGTAGACCGGTCAAGCGATGGGCTTGCAGCGGCTGGTAACTTAGCGGAACCGGATCGCGATTTTGCAGGCCGCAATTCCGCGCCGACCGTCGCCTCGCCGCCGGTCACTCAATCGCCATTGGCAACGCGGCGAGACCGCGCAGAAAGTACGAGCCTTTGTAAACGAGCTTCGCGCCGGGGTCGCGCAGGCGCAGGCGCGGAAACCGCTCGAGCATCGTGCTGAACGCAATCCTTGCTTCCATCCGCGCAAGCGGCGCGCCCAGACAGAAGTGTATCCCTTCGCCGAAAGCCAGATGGTCGTTCGGGTCGCGCGTTATGTCGAATCGTTCCGGATCGGAAAACTTCGCCGGATCGCGATTGGCCGCGGCGATTACAACCACCACGATCGACCCCGGAGGAATCTCGATGCCGTCGACCTCAACGCCTTGTTTCGGAAAGCGGGCGGTCGATTGCACGGGGCCGTCGTAACGCAGCATCTCCTCGATCGCACTGCCGAGCAGCGCCGGCTCGCGCCGCAGCATCACGAGCTGCGCGGGATTTCTCATCAGCGCGAGCGATCCGTTTCCGATCAGATTCGTGGTGGTCTCGTTGCCGGCGATCAGCAGCAACGAAACAAAGCTCAACAGCTCGCCCGCGGTCAGGGCGTCGGAATCGTCGTGCGCGGCAACGAGCGCGCTTACCAGATCGGCGCCGGGCTTGCGTCTGCGCCGCTCGATTTCAGCACCGAAGTAATCCGCCATCGCCTCAAGCGCATCGACCGCTTCGGCGGGCGGCGGCGCGCCGGGAGGCGTGGTGCCGGCGCCGATGATCCGATCGGACCAGTCTTTGAACATCGCGTACCTTTCCGCAGGCACGCCAAGGATTTCCGCGATCACCATCACCGGCAGGATATTGGCCAGATCCGCCATCACGTCGAACTCGCCGCGTGCGGCTGCCGTGCCGATCAACTCGCGCGCGATTTCGGCGATGCGCGGTTCGAGTTCGCGAATCCGGCGCGGTGTGAAATCGCGGCTGACGAGCCTGCGCAGACGCGTATGGTCGGGCGGATCTGAATTGAGGACGTTCTTCGAATCTGCAAAGGGTCCCTGATATTGATCGGGCGGCGGCGGCGGTCCGATGCTGGAGAAGCGTTCGTGGTCGCGCAGAACCGCGACCGCATCGCGATAGCGCGCGACCAGCGCGAACGGCGCTCCGGGCAAAATCGTCACGCGCGGCGGTCCGGCCAGCAGTGCCGGATAGTGCGGATAAGGATCGGCGCGGAACTCCGGGTCCCACGGATTAAAATAGTAGGCCTGCTCGGTCATCGCGCTATTTCTCCCCGCCGAGTGCGCTACTCGAGCGCCATCGGCAGCGCGGCCAGCCCGCGCAGAAAATACGAGCCTTTGTATTCGAGCGGCGCCTCGGGATCTTTCATTCGCAGCTTCGGAAAGCGCCGCAGCGTCTCGCCGATCGCGATCGCGCCCTCCAGCCGCGCAAGCGGCGCACCGATGCAGAAGTGAATTCCTTCGCCAAAGGCGACATGATCGCTCGGCTCGCGCGTGATATCGAACCGGTCCGGATCGGGAAACCGCGCCGGATCGCGATTGGCCGCCGCGAGAATTACGAAGCATCCGGTCTCGGCGGGTATCAGCGTACCGCCGAGTTCCACTTCGACGTTCGAGGTCCGTGTCGTTGATTGCACCGGCCCGTCGTAGCGAAGGATCTCCTCGATCGCGCGCGCCGTCAGCTCAGGATTCCGCCGCAGCAAATCCATCTGCTCCGGATTTCTACCGAGCGCGAGCATCCCGTTGCCGATCAGGTTTGTCGTGGTCTCATTGCCCGCGAGCAGGAGCAGCACGACGAAGGCGAGCAACTCGTCAGCGTCCATCGCTTCGTTGTCGTCGTGCGCGGCGACCAGAGCGCTCACCAGATCGGTGCCGGGGTTGCGGCGGCGATTTTCAATTTCGGCGGCGAAATAACCGCGCAACTCGTCGGTCGATTGCTTGACCTCCGCCGGCATCGGCATTCCCGGAATCGTGTTGCCGCCGCTGATGATTCGATCCGACCATGCTTTGAACATCGCGTACTGCTCGGCCGGCACGCCCAGCATCTCCGCGATCACCATCACCGGCAGCGCGTTGGCGACGTCCGCCATCACTTCCAGCGCGCCGTTGCGTTCGACCTTATCGAGCAAGCCGTTCGCGATCTCACGGATGCGCGGCTCGAGATCGCGGATGCGCCGCGGCGTGAATTCGCGTGCGACTACACGGCGCAACCGCGTGTGCACCGGGGGATCCGAGAACAGCATCGTCGCGGCACCGCGGAATGCGCCCTCGTCGCGCATCTCAGGCGAACGCATCCGCTGCACGCTCGAGAATCGTGCGTGGTCGCGGAGCACGGCGGTCACGTCGGCGTAGCGTCCGACCAGTGCGACCGGTCCGAACAAGTCGATCAGTTTTGGGGGGCCATCAGCCAGCGCGCCATAGTGCGGATACGGATTGGCCCGGAACTCGGGATCCCAAGGATTGAAATAGACAGGCCGCTTCTCGTTACTCAATTGTTTGTTCCTCGAATTTTTCCGCCGAGGCTTCGCCGCACGCGTCGGTGCCGCTGCGCGGTGTAGGTTGAGCAAGCGCGATGCCATCGCGGATGCCGAGGTTTTCCTGACTAATCCGCGTTCCAGCATGCAGCGCGCGCGCTGCATGCAGCCGCGCCGCTTCACGCGGCGCGGCCTAGTCGAACGCAATTTCCAGGCGAGAAAGTCCGCGCAAAAAGTACGAACCTTTGTATTCGAGCGGACCTTCGGGCGCCGCGAGCCGCAGCCGCGCAAACCGCTCGAGCATCGCGCCAAACGCGATCGATGCCTCCAGACGCGCAAGGCCCGCGCCGATACAGAAGTGAATTCCCTCGCCGAAGGCGACATGATCGTTGGGCGAGCGCGTGATATCGAAACGATCTGGCTCTGGGAACGCCGCCGGATCGCGATTTGCCGCCGCCAGCATCACGAAGACTCCCGTGCCCGACTTGATTTCGGCTCCGTCCACCTCGCAGTCGCGTGTTGCGATGCGAAAGGTCGATTGCACCGGACCGTCGTAACGCAACATCTCCTCGATCGCATTCGGCAGCAGCCCCGGATTCGCTCGCAACTTCGCAAGCTGATCGGGATAGCGCCCGAGCGCGAGCGTGCCGTTACCGATCAGATTGGTCGTCGTCTCATTGCCAGCCAGCAGCAGCAACACGACGAATTGCAATAGCTCTTCGGCGCTCAGCGCTTCAGCCTCATCGTGCGCGGCAACCAGCGCGCTCACCAGATCGGGACCCGGCGATTTTCTGCGCCGCGCGATCTGTTCGGCGAAATACGCTCGCAATTCGTTGAAAGCATTCTTGATCTCTTCGGGAATCGGCATCCCGGGTAGAGTGTTATCCGCCTCGACCACTTTGTCCGACCAGTGCTTGAACGTCTCGTACTTTTCCGCCGGCACACCGAGCATCTCCGCAATCACCATCACCGGAAGCGGATTGGCCAGGTCGGCCATCAGATCGAAGCTGCGGTTGCGCGCGGCTTTATTGAGTAGCTCGGCAGCAATCTGCCGGATCCGCGGCTCGAGTTCGCGAATCCGGCGCGGAGTAAAGTCGCGCGATACCAGTCGCCGCAGGCGGGTATGCGTAGGCGGATCGGATTGAAGAACCGTCGGCGTATCGCCAAATGCGTCGGTTTGGTTGGCGAACGCCGAATCCTTGGGCTGCACACTCGAGAAGAGTTGCGGATCGAGCAGCACTTGCCTTACGTCGGCGTAGCGCGCCACGAGCGCGAGCGGAAATCCGAGGTCAAGATGCCGCGGCGCACCGGCGTAGAGCGGCTTGTAGTGCGGATATGGGTTGGCGCGAAACGCTTCGTCCCACGGATTGAAGTAAAATTCCGGCGCCGAAGCTGTCTCGATTACACCGTTCATCGCAACGTCTCCCTGCTCGTTTCGTCAAGTCCCATGTCGGCGATCAGGATCGCCGCAAGCCTCTTGATCATGGCGATCGCGCGGAGGAATTCCGGCGGATCAGGATCGTCGGCCGGCAGCAGAATCCGCTCGAGTCCCAACGATTCGAGCTGCCCGAAGATTACCCATATGATCTCGCTGAGATCGGCGCGGCGATCCGCCGGCCACTCAAGCATCCGGCTGAATCCATCCATCAAGCCGTCGCCAAATCGCGCGCTTGCGTCGTGTACAGCTTCGTTGAGCGCCGGCTCGGTCCTGCTCGCAACCACCAGTTCCAGCCATGCGTAGAAGGTCGGCCCTTTGAAGAACGGCCACAGCGCATCGACCAGCGCCGTCATCCTTTTGGCGAGACTGCCGCTCGGACGCTCGGCGGACATCTCGCGCATCTGTGCGAGCCGCAAAGCGAACACGTGCTCGAGAGCACTGATGACGAGCTCATCCTTCTTGGGGAAGTGATGAAGCTGCGCGCCGCGCGACACTCCGGCGCGGCTGGCAATCTCCGTGGTAGTGGTGCCGGCGTATCCGCGTTCGAACAGGCATTCGACAGTGGCGTCCATCAGACGCTGGCGGGTTTCCGCGCTGCGTTCTTCCTGAAGCAAAGACATTGGTTCGCAGCCGCCAGTGTCGTTCGACGGCGCCTGGGCGCGCAGCAGCGATTGGCAGCGTGATGAAGATTTACAAACATCCCCGACTGATGCAAGCAATCGCGACTGTTTGTCAGTGTCCTCGAACTCTCGCCACATGCTTTTAACCATTGCACGATCGCGATTGGTCGAGCAGTATCCACTCGGGATGACCCTTATCGACCGAGCCTCGAGCATCGATTTCGACGAGATTTGCGAGCTCGACGAATTCGTCTCCAGCGGACCCTCGCGCCGCCGCACGATCGGTCCCGCGCTCGCGCAGGGACGATGCGCCGTCGCGCGCGTCGATGGCCGCGTGCGCGGCTTCCTTGTAATGGGCGAATTCTTCGGCCACGGTTTCGTCGAGCTGCTGATCGTGCATCCCGATTTTCGCCGCCGCGGAATCGCAAGCTCGCTGATGCGCTCGGCCGAGCTCGACGCACCGACCGAAAAGCTCTTCGCGTCGACCAATCAGTCCAACCTGCCGATGCGCAACCTGTGCGAGCGCCTGGGCTTCGTCAAAAGCGGCGTGGTCGAGAATCTCGACGAAGGAGATCCCGAGATCATCTACTACAAACGCGTGACGCCCGGCCCTTAGCCGCGGCGCTTTCGCTCTTACAGCTTGGCGATTATCTCGTTCGCGATCGTCTCGAGCCCGCGCGTCAGCGAATCCTTGTCCGAGCCCGGCGGCGCCACCACAACCCGCGTGACGCCAGTCTCGGCGACCGCCTTGATCGCGTCGAGGTTGGCGCGGCCCATGCACGAAAGTTCGATCGCCGCCGCGTCGCGTCCCGCGTTCGCCGCCGCCGCGTTCATTATCGTGAACAGTTCCTTCAACTTCGCCGGCTCGCCGATCGCGGGAAAGAATCCGTCGCCGAAGCGACCCGCACGCCGCGCCGCCGCCGGCGAGTGGCCGCCGATTACGATCGGCACTCCGCTCTTGCGCACCGGTTTCGGAAAGCAATTCACCGGACCAAAGTTGAAGTGCTCGCCGTGGAACGACGACGCCCCCTCGCTCCATAACGCGCGTAGCGATTCGATCGCCTCGTCGGTGCGCTTGCCGCGCTGATGGAAGTTCAGTCCGAGCGCCGCGAACTCCTCCTCGAGCCATCCGCTGCCGATCCCGAGAATCACGCGCCCGTTCGAGAGCACGTCGAGCGTCGCCACTTCTTTGGCGACGTACAACGGATGCCGCTGCGGCAGGATCATCACGCCGGTTGCGAGCTTGAGCTGCTTCGTGATCGCGGCGGCGTACGCCAGCGGCAGCAGCGGATCTGGTATCGCGACTTCCTCCGGTCCGGGAATCTTGCCGCTCCGGGAGTACGGATAGGGCGACTTGTAGCCTTGCGGGATCACCACGTGCTCGACGGTCCAGATCGACTCGAAGCCGCACCGCTCGGCGGTCTGCGCCAGATGCGTGAACAGTTGCGGCTCGGAGAACGGCCCCGAGTTTGCGAACATCAGGCCAAGTTTGACGGATGCCATGAAGTACCTCGCGCGTTCGATTTCGACGCGCGCCCAATTTACCCCGATCCGCCCGCAAGTTCACCATCCCGCGCACTCGGTGCGATGGGTTCGTTTGATGAATTTTCTTGGGAGCACTCGGGCGACTTCTCCATACAGATGCAGCAAAATGTGCCGCGAGCGTGTGTAAAACCGCGCACTTTTCGTCCCTCGCCGCGCCCATTCCCCGGAGGCCCGCCTGAAGCGGACGGCCCCCAAACGCGACGCTATCGCAACGGCCACCTTCGATCGCTGACGGCGGATAAGTCCCGCAATCGAGGTCGCCCGCCCGCAAAAAGGCATCCCGGCCCGCGACGTGCTCGATTTAAACCGATTCGCCCGCCAGACGAGCCGCGCGCCGCCAACGCCAAGACCATAATCACGCCGCTCAGAAGGGACCTGGTGCGTGGAATCTACGGCGCCCACCCGCAACGCTCGCGCGATTGCGGCCGCTTCTTCGATGATTAAGGCGTGCGCTTCCACACACCCATTTTCGCACGCGCCGCCGCGCCGCATAAGGCTGAACAGTTCAGCCATGAACAAATCTGGCAACGATCGCTGCGCCCACACGCGCACAGGGATTTCCGCGTCTAACTTAAAGTAACGATTTAACTGCGCAATCGGCACGCCGCGCGGCGCTCTTCATACCCTCTCGCGGCCGCGGGCCGCGCGGTTTGACTTATGCAGCGGCGGCAACCTATCGTGACAGGTAAACCATCATTTACCTAATGCGGGCTGGAGGTACTCTGACATGAGTCGGGATTTCGAATTCAAAGCGTTGCTGCGCGCGTATCGCAGCGGAATTATCGGAGAGGAAACTTTCGAGGCCGAAGTCGCGGCGCTCGAGAAATCCGCTCCTATGACGAATGGAAACGGTTCCGGCGGATTCCGGGCCTTCGGCAAGACTTACAAGAACGAGCGCGCCGCCGTGGTGAGCTTTCTCGACAAGGTTCGCGCCGGCGAGGCCAACGGCGGGGAAGCTTTCTCCGCGTGGGCGGAAGTCTGCACCACCGATTGCATCCGCTCGGGACTGCGAATGATCGCGGAGCGCGAGGCCTATCATTCGCGCGTCTTTGCGCAGCGGCTGGCCGAACTCGGCGGCGAACAGCGCGCCAGCGTCACCGATGAGGGGCGCAAGTTCACCGCCTATCTTGGCGATCGGCGCGTACCGGATTGCGAGAAGCTGCTGAAGTTCGTCGAGCGGGTTGGCAAGCCGGAAGACGCAATCAAGCCGATTTGCGAATTCGCCGCGCTGCTGAAGGAAGACGCCGACACCAAAGAGGCCCTGCGGCTGTTCGCCGAAGACGAGCTATCGACGGCGAAGTGGCTCTACGAATCGTGCGCAGCCTTGAACGCGCCCGCCGCGGCGGCCAAACCGGCCGAACGGCGCGCCGCGATGTAGCCGTTTCCGCTAAAGCGGAATTCTTGATGCCAACGGGGCTGGACCATCGTTCGGCCCCGTTTCTTTGTGCGCCCGGCATGGCGGTGTCACTTCTTAAACCCTCCCGATTTTCCGAACTACCGAGGATGGCCGCTACCTCATTTTCAACCGCATTTTGGACCGCTCCGCGATGCGTTCGTCTTGGGGAAGTAAGCACCCTGCTGAACCTCGACCACCGATCCAGTGGTTCTATGGCGCAGCCTTGACAGAGGTCTTGCGCCTTCGATACTGGTGTCCATATCGTTTTGACCGTTTTGGGTGCCCAATAGGGCATTAACAGGGAAGCCGGTGAAAGGCCGGCGCGGTCCCGCCACTGTAAGTGGGAAGCCGCGTTTCGTCACAGCCACTCAGGTTTTTTGACCTTGGGGAAGGCAAGAAGGCGGCGACGAGGGTCTAAACGCCCTCTGAAACCACGAGCCAGGAGACCTACCCGAAACGATCGGACATAAGTCTCCGCGTGGAAACGGAGAGTCCGTCAGCCCACCTGAATCGGCCGAGCGGCCCTCGTTTCCACGCGCAGCGAGGGTTTTTCGATGCCGCCATTCATTCTCGAAGGTGTCGATGCCGCGTCGCGGAACGCGGCATCGCGAGAAATCGCCTCGGCATAACAGGATGCAGCGCACTGGTATCTTGGTTGTCGGCCACGGAAGCCGCGAGTTGGCGTCGAACCGGGAGTTCGAAGGGCTTGTCGAGCGCATCCGCACGAGTCGGCCCGAGTTCGAGGTCCAAAGCGCATACGTCGAACTGGCCGCACCCTCGCTTGCCGACGGGCTCAACGCAATTGCGAGCCGTAATGAACGAGTCGTGGTGGTGCCGTGCTTTTTGTTCACTGCCGGCCACGTAAAGAACGACATCCCGCTGGCGGTTGCCGAGGCGCGGCGCAAATTCCCTACGGTGCGGTTTACGGCAGGACGCGTGCTGGGCGTTCATCCCGCGATGGCGGAATTAGCATTTTTGAGAGCGTTCGAGGCCGCCGGAGTGAAGGATGACGGGTCTCGGACGGCGGTCGTGGTGGTGGGGCGCGGATCCAGCGATCCCGATGCGAACGGCGATTTTTGCAAGTTGGCGAGATTGCTCGGAGAGGGACGCGACTTCGGATGGGTGACGCCGGCGTTTATCGGCATCACGAGGCCGCTCTTCGGCGAAGCGATCGAGTTGGTTGCCCGCGCGCGCCCGGAGCAAATCCTGGTAGTCCCATATTTTCTATTTGCCGGCAGGCTGATAGCCCAGCTCGGCGCGCAGGTTCAGGAGTTCCGCGAACGTTATCCCTGGATCAAGACCACCCTCGCACCGCATCTCGGCGTCCATCCCAAACTGTTCGAAGCGCTCGACGATCGTATCGACGAAGCGCTGAGCGAGCGGGCACCGCTCCCGTGCGACAACTGCCAGTATCGGGTGCCCGTCGGCGGTGTTGCGGAAAACGTCGGCGGTTTCCGGTCTTTGCTCTGGAGCGCGCGGCACATGGAGACTCACGCGCAGGCAATGCCCCACGTGCACGCGCATCAGGCGATGCGCAGGCACGTTCTGGTGTGCGGGAACGTTGATTGCGCGTCACGCGGCAGTATCGCATTGATTGCTGAACTTCGCAGAGCGCTCAGGCGCATCGGGCGCGAGCGCGATATCAGAATCACCAGGACTTCCTGCATGGGCCGGTGTGGAGAGGGTCCAACCGTCGCCGTCTATCCCGACGGCATTTGGTACAGGGGTGTGACTCGGTCGGATGTGAACGAACTGGTGGAGGGTCATCTGATCGGCGATCGGCTGGTCGCCCGATTGATCGATGCCATCATGCAATGAAGGCGCAATGATATGGCTTGTCATGAGATAGCGGGTCTGCGGCTTGGCCTAATGCGGCTGCTCGGCGTCAACGACGAAACCGTCAGGCAGCATGAGCTCACGGAGCTGGGAGATGGAGCCACCCGGCCCGGTCCAGTTCATTCGATGTGCGAAGCGAAGGACCTGAAGAGCCTGTGCAGCTTCTATGAAGCCGCAGTCACGACCCTAGAAGAACGTGTAGCGTCGACGGTTTCCAGCGACCCGAAGCTGCCTTACTTGAGAAGCCTGATAATCCTTACCAAGAAGATCGAATTGGACCTGGTCAACCAGATTGACGCTCTGACCCGGCTTTTCAACGACCTCGAACAGATGCACGACTTCGTGCACGAAATCTATCCGGTGGACTGAGCATGGCTGAAGCCCGGCTTGCGCGCGTAATCAAGGCCGAATCAATGGGAACCGGTGCCAGGCTGCTCACGTTTGCGACCGTGAGCAGCGAGCTCGGATTTACCGGAGGGCAATATATTATCGTTAACACTGGAATCGAGCTCGAGGGCGGCAAACTCGCGAAGCGGGCCTACTCAATTCTTTCCAGCGACAACGAACAAGAGAAGTTTCAGCTTGCCGTGCTGCGTATCGGCGAAGGCCCCGGTTCGAACTTCATGCACCGCATCGCCGTCGGCGCGGAGCTGCAATTCAGCGGACCGTGGGGCAAATTTCTCCCTGACACCACCTCAGGTCCGAGGCTCGTCTTTGCGACCGATACGGGTATCACGGCCACTCTCGGGTTGCTTCGTGGCCGTCAGTTCCGCGAGTCGGCCGCCGAGACAACCGTGCTCTGGTTCGTGGAATCGGACGACTACTTTATCCCGGCTTCCTTCGCGCGCGAATCGATACGATTGGAATACGCCCGCTTCGAGAGCGTCGCAGCACCGCCGGTTGGCGACCCGAGCCGGCTGGATCGAGCGCTTGCTCTGGTTGATCGGTCGATAGGAGCGCGGCGGCCAAGCTGCGCATATCTGGCGGGCGACGGGGCGATTATTTATCCGCTGCGCGAGCGGTTGGTCGCCGCCGGTGTTGCGCAGGACCGCATCCGTCTTGAAGCGTTCTTCAACAATCCGGACCGCAAGGCGCGGTCCTGAGATGGCGGCTCGAAAATGGATGAAAGCGGCGTTCCACCGCGAAATCGACAAGGCCTCAGAACCGGATTTACGACCGGTACCTGCGCGGCGGCGGCGGCGAAGGCAGCCGCCCGTTGCATGGTCGGAAACGTGACGCTAACCGAAATCGAAACCACCCTGCCCAACCGCATGAAGGTGACGTTTCCGCTCAAGCGATGCGAGCGCACGAGCACCGCCGCCGTGTGCAGTGTAATCAAAGACGCCGGCGACGATCCGGATTGCACGCATGGCGCGGAGTTGGTGGCCGAAGTGGAGCTCCGGAGCGAGCCGGGCGTCGAGATCCGGGGCGGTGCCGGCGTCGCGGTTGTCACCAAGCC
>JAJZAG010000102.1 GCA_021799555.1 Deltaproteobacteria bacterium
GGTGGTGCCCTCGCGGGCGAGGTGCTCGCCGAGCGCGCGCAGCGCCGGCGGACTTGCCGACATCACGTCGATACCGTGGGAGCCGTTGACTTGCAGGTCGATGAAACCGGGTACGATGTAATCGTTACCGGCGGCGGGACCTTCGTGAACTTCGACGATCTTGTCGGAGAAGGTGATTTGCCCGCGGGTGAGCGAGCCGTCGGTGCGGGCGATCTCGCCGCTGAGCGTTTTCATCATCGGCATAACAAACGCAGTCAGTTGGCGCCAAAACGCTCCGCGAGCAGGCGCGAAAATCGGGGCAGATAAATCAGGTCAAAGGTGTCTTCCTTGCCGGGAAACATCGCGACCGCTGCGCCTTTGAGCGCAATAACGTGCTGCCACGCCTGTTCGAGGGTGAGATCGGGATCCTGCGCGAGAGTGGCGAAGGTCAAGTCGACGAGAAAGCGCAGGCGGCGGAGCATCTTGTCCTCCTGTTCGAGGGCGGCTTTGCGATCGTCGTCGGGCATAGCAGCGCTCCGCTGGGCAATCGGCGCTCGAGGTGCGGCAGCGCTTTCAAACGTAGCCGGAATGGCAGGTACCGGGCAATCGTCCGTACCCGAGTCGCATTGGCGCAACGCAAGGTTTGAAGATCTACTTGTTTCGGTGCGAGCGCGATGCCAAGTTCGTACGCACGATGGCGAAGCAGCGACTTAAGAGCAGCTTCATCTATCTGGCCAACGCGGTCGGAGACTTGCGCGGCAACTGGCTGAATCTTGCAGCCGTGCTCGCGCCGCTTATCGTGCTCACGGCGATATGCCTGCTGCCCGAGGCGCTCAACTTGCAGCATCGCCTCGCGAGCTCGCTCGGTGGGGGGGCGACGACGGTCGGATATTATCCCGCACAGGAGCCATACCATCCGGCAGCCAAACCATCTCCGGCGCCTTATCCTGAATGGCTGATCTACACGATGCGGGGCGCCGGGTTGCTGATCACGGTGGTGGCCGGCCTGCTCGTGCTGGTCGAGATGAAGCGAATTCACACCGGCGAGCGGGCGCCGGGGCTGATCGCGGAGACGATAAATGTCTATGCCAGCGCAGCGCGGCTTTTTCTGGCTTATCTTTGGATCACTATTCTGCAATTTCTTGCGCCGGCTATTGCGGGAGCCGCAATCGGATTTGGAATAAGGACCGATTACCCTGTTGTATCGTTGCTGGTCTCGATTTTACGGGTTGGGCTGTTGGTGGGGGCGGGAATTGTCTATATGTGGCTGTACTTTGCCGAGTACGCCCTGGTGTTTGACGGGCAGCGGAGCTTTCATTCGTTGCTATTTAGCCGCGACCTGATGCGCAAGCGTTTTTTCACGGTAGCCGCGCGGATCACCGTCTTCCTGGCGCTGTGGTGGGGCTACAATTCGTGGGCGGCCGGGGCGTTCGTGGTCGCAAGCGTGTTGCTTGGCCCGGTCGTGATGGTGACCGGCGTGGTCTCGACGATAGTGATCGCGCTCAATCTGGCATGGCTGACCATCAGTTTTGCGACTTCGGCGTTTTTTATCGCGGCAGAAATCAGGATGTACCAGGATCTGACCGCGATAGCCCGGGAAAGTGGGTTTACCTTCGCCAATTCACCCCTTGCGCCGGAACCCGTGACGGTGCCGCTCAGCGGCGCACGCGCCTGAGCGCGAGCTCAGTCTCCTTTCGCAAGCCGGGCGATCGCTCGCGCGGCCACATGCACTGCCGGCAGCGGAATAGTCTGCATCGCGGCAATCTCCGCGAGCAGGCGCTGCACGTCAGCGAATCGCCGGGGCCTCGCGCTTGATAGCCGCTCGATCGCTTGAGGCGCGCCGCCCGCTTTGAGCGCGAGGTTGGTCAGTTGCAAACGATTCTCTCGCAGTTCGACGGCAAGCTCCTGCGCGGCGCGCCGGCGCCACCGATCCTCGTCCTCGAAGTCGACGACAGCAGCCTCAAGCCGTGAAAAATCCAGATGAGCCCCGAGTCCGAAGTAGGCCGCCGCCACGCGCTCGGCCGGCAGATTTTGCTCGAGCGCGACGCTGAGCACGTTAAGCAAGTGATCGGCGAACGCCAAACGGGCAAGATCATGGGCGAGCTCGCCGTCGGCGACAGTCGAGCGCAACTCGCGATAAATCCGCTCGAAGCGCTCACGCTCCGCGGCCTGCAAAAATTCCTCGAATGATTCTCCCAGGCTCTCGAAGGCGGGACGCAATCGCGCGGCGACGCTTTCGAGGGCGGAGTCGGGCGCGAAACTCCTGAGCGCCCACGCGCACGCGGCGCTGGCGGCCCTTTCGAGCGCGAAAAAAGCCCCGTTTTCGGCATCGACGGATACCGCCGCCGTGACCACGCGAATCCTTTCCGCGCGCGCCGCAACCGCGAGCACTTCGGATGCGACCAGCCAGGCGTGAACGGCGGCCTCGGCGCTGACGCCGTGGTCGCGAACGATCCCAAAAACGAAGGTGGATCCCATCAGGTCCACCATCTCATTGACCAGCCGCGTGGCAATAAGCTCGCGGCGTAACCGATGGTTGGGGATAGACGCCGCGAAACGTCCCGCGATCGAGGCAGGGAAATACGGTTTGAGATAGCGATCGACGAGATGCGGGTCATTGGTCAGCGCCGCATCTTCGAGCCGCATCACGAGGTCGATCTTTGTGTAAGCGGTAATCAGCGCGAGCTCGGGACGTACGAGCCCGGCAAAGCGCGCGCGCCGCTCGCGCAACTCCTCGCGCGTGGGGAGGGCTTCATCATGGCGGCGTAACAATCCGCGTTCCTCTATCGCCTGAATGTGTTCGCGGAACGCCTCGACTCGGGTACGGCTGCGAATCTGTTCGAGCGACAGCAGAAGCGCCTGGTCGCGATTATCGCGCAGCACGCTCTGAGCGACCTCGTCGGCAAGCCCGGCCAGAAGCCGGTTGCGCTCGTCGAGAGCAAGCGCGCCGCGAGCGACTTCGGGATCGAGCAGGATCTTGAGATTCACTTCGTGGTCTGAGGTGTCGACGCCGGCGGAGTTGTCGATTGCGTCGGTGTTGATGCGCCCGCCGGCGAGCGCATACGCGATTCGCGCGCGCTGGGTGAATCCCAGGTTTCCGCCCTCGACGGCGATCTTCGCGCGCAATTCGGCTGCGGTGATCCGGCACCCGTCGTTGGCGTGATCGCCCACCTGCTCGTCGGTTTCCTCGGAGGCGCGGATGTAGGTGCCGATGCCACCGTTATAGAGCATCTCGACCGGCGCGCTCAGAATCGCGCGGACCAGGCTTTCACCATCAAGTGCTTCAGCTTCGATTCCGAGCGCGGTGCGCGCCTCGCGGCTCAGTTCGATCCGCTTCTGGCCGCGGCGCCATACGCCGCCGCCTTTGCTGATCAAAGAAGCATCGTAATCGGCCCACGACGAGCGCGGCATCTCGAACAATCGGCGGCGCTCGTCGAAGCTTGCGCCCGGATCGGGCGTGGGGTCGATGAATATATGGCGATGGTCGAAGGCCGCGATTAGCGCCAGGTTGCGCGAGCGGAGCAGGCCGTTGCCGAATACATCGCCGGACATATCGCCGATTCCTATCATCGCGATCGGCTGCCCGCGGTCGGGGTCGCGTCCGATTTCGCGCAGATGACGCCGCGCCGATTCCCACGCTCCGCGCGCCGTAATTCCGATTGCCTTGTGGTCAAAGCCGTGCTCTCCGCCCGAGGCGAAGGCGTCGCCGAGCCAGAAGCCACGTTCGAGCGCGATCCGGTTGGCGATATCCGAGAATGATGCGGTCCCCTTGTCGGCGGCCACAACCAGGTAGGGACCGTCCGTATCGAGCACCTTGACGCGCGGCGGATGCATGATGCCCCCGTCGGTGAGGTTGTCGGTCAAGTCGAGCATCGCACGAATCAGAGTCTGGTAGGCCTCGACGCCGGGTACGTCTCCATCAGCGGCGCGTTTGACGATAAAGCCGCCCTTGGAGCCGATCGGCACGATGATTGCGTTCTTGACCGTCTGGGTTTTCATCAGCCCAAGAATTTCGGTGCGGAAGTCGTCGGGCCGATCGCTGAAGCGGATTCCGCCGCGAGCGACTTTGCCCGCGCGCAGATGGCATCCCTCCATCCGCGGGCTGTTGACGTGAATCTCGTATAGCGGCGGAGTGTCGGGCAGACCGATGATTTTTCCGCTCTCGAACTTGAGCGCCAGGTATGGATCGGGCTCCGGCATCGGGCAGAAATAATTGCTGCGCACCGTTGCCTCGATCATCGAGAGAAGCGTGCGAGCGGTTCGATCGTCGGCGATGTTTTCGATTGCGCCGAGTTGGTCCAGGTATGCCGCGCGCAACTCGGCAACTTTGACGGGATCGTCAGCGCGATCGGGATCGAGCCGCTCCGCGAAGAGCTCGTACATCGCCCGCGCCAAAGCCGGATATGAGAGCAGCACGCGGCGCAGCGCAGGACGCGCCGGCGCAAGCCGCATCTGAAACGCGGCCTCGAGATAGGCGCGCAGCAATGCGACCTCGCGCCAGGTAAGGCCGGCGCTAAGCACCAGAGCATTGAGCGGATCGTCTTCAACGCGTCCCTCGCGCACTTGACCGATCGCGTCGGCGATCGCGTTTGCGCCCGCCGATTTCCGCAGCGGCCGGCCGTCGGGACCCTCGACCGAAAACGCCTGCACATAAGCCTGCGCGCCACGGCCCTCGATCGCAGGCTTGAAGGTATGAAACTCTTCGGCTAAAACCTTGACCCCGAAATTCTGCAGCATCGGCATCAGATCCGACAGCATCGGTGGTGCGCCGACGCCGAGCATCCGCAGCTCGTCGGCACTGCTGTCCTCAGATGCGCCGCGGACCAACTCGACGTGAAACGTAGCGCCGGACTTGAGCAGCGCTTCAATTCGCTCGAGGTCCATGATTGCGCGGCGGGCGGGAACCGCGGCGCGATACTCCTCGGTAAACGCGGAAGCCCACCGCGCTGCCAGCGCGCGCCCGCGCGAGGCGCCGAATTTTTCGATTAACCGCTCGGTGAGACGCTCTTCCCAGCGATGCGCCAGACGGGCGACCTCGACTTCCAGCTCCTTGATCTTTTGCGCTTTGGGTGGCTCGGCGGCGAAGCAGAAATGCAGCCGCACGGTGTAACTTTCGCCCATCGCCAGATAATAATAGATGAGCGAGCCGCCGAGTCCCGCGGCGAGCGCGTTCTGGATGTTGAGCCGGACGCGAGCCGAAAACGCGTCGCGCGGCATCACGACCATCACCGTCACATTGCCGCGATACGCGTCGCTCAGCACGCACAGGCGCACCGTGGCTTCGCTTCTTACGTCGAGGATCAGGCGCAGTTGCGCGCGCAGCTCCGATACCGGCGCGCGGAACAACTCGTCCTTGGGAAAGCTGTTGAAAGCGCTGACCAGCTCTTTGTAATCGTGCGAACCTGCGACCGCGCCTTCCGCCTCGAGCACCGCTTGCAGTTTGGCGCGCAGCAGCGGGATGTGCTGAGCCTCTTCAGAGTACGCCTTCGAGGTGAACAATCCCACGAAGTGGTCGAACCCCGTCACACGGCCCGCGGCGCCGGTGCGGCGGATGGTTACGCTGTCCATTGGGGCGCGGCGATGCACCAGCGATTCGGCGCGGGTCTTTCCGATTACGAGCGGCGGCCCCTCGAAGAACAGCTTGCGCCGCGCCGGAGCTATCTCGTCGAGCGAGCCGGCGCTGCGAAAGCGGGATTCATCGTGGTCGCGCATGATGCCGAGTTCGCTGCCTGACCGGACCGCAAATTTCACCGCCGCGCCGTCGCCAGAAAGATCGTAATGGCGGTAGCCGAGAAAAACGAAGCCGCCCTGCACGAGCCAGCGCAGAAAATCGCGCACCTCGACGAGTTCGCGCTCGGCGGCCGTTTCCTCGCAAATCTGGAGCGCGCGCTCCGTCATCGCCTCGAAGTCGCTGGTCGCCTGCCGCACCTCGATCAATACCGCGCGGACCTCGCGCGCGATCCGGGCGGCGTCGCTCTGCGAGGCCGCGAGCTCAAGCTCCGTGTAAGTGAGCGATTCGCCCCGCTCCGACGATGACGCCTGCTCGAAAGATATGAGGTCTCCTTCCCCGTTGCGAGCGACTCGGTAAATCGGATGCAGCATCGAAAGCACCGGCACGCCGAGCTGATGGAAGTAGGCGAGCTGGCTGTCAACGATAAACGGGCAATCGGGCATCGCCGTCTGAACGACGGTAACCGCGCCGGAGTCCGGCGCCGGGCTAACCGTCACCGCGATCGGTTCCGTCCGCCGCTGGAAGAAGGAATATGCCGCCTTGAGCGTGCTCAGATAATGATCTGGCGGCGAATGATCCACGCGGTCGTGCGGCTCCCGAGCAAACAGCCGCTCGGCGAAGATCTTCATCCGCGCAGCCTCGTCGCCGGAAAAGTTACGTTCGATGATTTCGGAAAGAGCACCAGCTGTCGCCAAGTTGATCACCTTCATTAGGAACAAGTAACGCGATGCGGCGATTCAGGCCGCTCGATCGATTATATTGTTTCACGCGGCGCGGCCCATAGCGCAATCCTCCGCACGCGGTCCGCAGCCGTGGCGCGACGCACGTGAGCCCGAGGCTCGGAGACATCTGACGATGCCGGAAGTCGAAATCACCGCGATGACGCTCGGGCCTTACGGATTGGCGCATCGCGACGGTAAAACCATCTTGGTTCCCGGCGCCGTGCCCGGAGATTTTCTCGAAGTTGCAATCCGCGCCGAGCGGCGCGACTACAATCTCGGTGCAATTGAAAAAATCCTCCGCGGCAGCCCCGCGCGGCGCGCCACCCCGTGTCCCTACCTGCCGCGATGCGGTGGATGCGACTGGCAGCAGATCAATTACGCGGCGCAGGTGCGTCTCAAGGCGGAATTGATCGCGCGGGAGCTCGGGCGCGCGCTTGACATTGAACTGGATCCGACAGGTCTGATCGAACCGGCTCCCGCCGAGTTTGGATATCGCGCGCGCATCCGGCTCAAGGTCGGACGCGGAGGAGCGCTCGGGTTCCATGAGCTCGGCAGCAATCAGCTCGTTGCAATCGAGCACTGCATGTTGGCCGAAGACGGTGTCGCGATGCCGACGATGCTCGCCCGGGTGCTCGCGCGCGACCTCAGCGAAATCGAGGCGGTCGCGGCGCCGGACAATCGGACAGTTCTGGTCGGCTACCTCAACAAGCCGGCGGGCGAGCATCAGCTCATGCGCGCGCGCCGCGTACTCGAGTCCGATCCGAAAATCGCCGGAATCGTGCTGTGCGCGGGCGCGGAACGCGCCGTCGTGGGCGAAACCGAAATCGATACCGAGATCGAGCCGGGCGTCGTGCTGCGCGCGAGCGCGGACTTTTTCAGCCAGGTGAATCGGGCGCAAAATCCAAAGCTGGTCGCGGAGGTGATGTCGATGGCGATGCCGGCCGCCGGCGTGAAGCTGCTTGATCTATATTGCGGCGCGGGAAATTTCAGCATCCCGGCCGCGCGCCGAGGCGCGCGCGTCACCGGCGTGGATTCGGACTCGGGTGCGATCGCCGCAGCGACGCGCAACGCCTTGCGGATGGGCCTGGCCGAAGCGCAGTTTGCCGCGATGAAGGCTCGCGAGCTCGCGGCATTTCTCCATCGGGCGCGGTCTCGCCCCGATGCCGTTATACTTGATCCGCCGCGCACCGGCGCTGCGGAACTGATCGAGCCAATCGCGAAACTCGGGCCTGCAAGCGTGATTTATGTCTCGTGCGACGCGGCGACGCTCGCGCGCGATTTGCGCGCGATGGCGGCGCACGGTTACAAATTATCGCGCGTGCGCGCTTTTGATTTCTTTCCGAACACGCATCACGCCGAGATCGTCGCGCATGCGGTATTGACTTAAATCACCGGGCATCCTTAATGTAGTTCAGTTGGTTCCGTACCTTCCCGCCAGAGGGTAACTCAAGAACGATGCCCAAGCAGGAAAAGGAAAAGGTCGCTCGCCCGAAGATTACCATCATCCCCGGGCGGGGTGTGGCCCAGACGATCAACTATTTGCTCGAAGATCGCGACGATCTCGAGTGGATAATCGCGGTGGGTCGGACGAAGAACGGCGAGCTGTTCTTCTATGACACAGGCGGCGATATCGTCGAGGACCTCGGAACTCTCGAGTACCTCAAGGCGCGCATCGTGCGCGCCCATTTCGGCGACGAATACGAATAATCGCCACGCCGCAGCACGTTCGCCTCGCTAATCCTCGAATTCCTGCTCGGGCGCGCGGGCGTAAATCGCTCCCGCTTCGATTTCGAGCGGCACCCGGTACAGGAATTTCCCGCACGCCGCCTCCGGACCCGCGATGCATTCGCCGGATGCCGGTTCGTAGTATGCGTTGTGCGTCTGGCACATCAGGTAGCGTCCTTCCTCGGCGAAGAACTGATTGTCGATCCAGTCCATCGCCATCGGCACGTGGCGGCATCGGTTGACGTAGGCGTAAAACTCGCCGCCGAAATTGACCACGAAGCATTCTTCGTCCGTGCCGCGAATCGGCAGCATGAACTTTAACGACTCTCCCGGCTTGATTTCCCGAACTCGAGCCACCCGGTAACGGCGCCCGGCTCTGGCAGGCGTCGAGCGCGCGTGACTCCCGGTCAGTGCGGCGCGGCGACGATGTTTCGAAGACATCCGATCTTCTCGATCTCGACCTCGACGGTGTCGCCCGGCTTCATCTCCCCGACACCGGATGGAGTTCCGGTCGAAATCACGTCGCCGGGCAGCAGCGTCATGATCTGTGATATGTAGCTCAGCAGAAAGTCGCACTTGAAGATCAGGTTCGAGGTCGTGCCGTGCTGGCGAACCTCGCCGTTGAGTCGGGTGGTCAACTCGAGGTTGTCAGGATTTGCGATTTCGGTTTCGATCACCGGCCCGAGCGGCGCAAACGTGTCGAAGCCTTTGCCGCGGGTGAACTGCACGTCCTTGCGCTGCAAATCGCGCGCGGTCACGTCGTTCAGACAGGTGTAACCGAGGACATGTTTGCGCGCGTCAGCTTGCGAAACCTTACTCGCCGTGCGCGCGATGACGATCGCCAGCTCGCCCTCGTAGTGCATCAGCTTGGTCTGCGGCGGATAGATGATCGCGTCGCCCGGTCCGATCACGCAGGTCGAAGGCTTGATGAACAAAAGCGGCTCTTCCGGGAGTTGGCGCCCCATCTCGAGCGCGTGGTCGCGATAGTTAACCCCTACGGCGACGATTTTGCCCGGTGCGATCGGCGCGAGCAGCTCGGCGGAGGCGGCACGCGCCGGACTTGCGTCACGCGCAGGCTTAAGGGCGTCTAGTGCGCCTTCGAGCGGGGTGATCGAGACGCCATCCAAGGCTCCGAAGCTGACCCGCCCATCGGACTTGTAGCGAACAATTTTCATGCTGCTTCCGCTTTAATCAAATTTTCGCAGCTCGCGCGAGCGGGCCAAATCCGCGCTTGCCGGGCCCCGCCAAAGTCCATAGCATCTTTTGCGCGTGCACGGGATCGCACCCTTAGCGTGACGAGCATCCGCGCGCAATGCCGCCTGATGGATAAACCCATAATTCGCGGAGTCGAAGCTTTCCCGGTTGAACAGAACGGACAGACCTACATTTGTTTGCGCGATCCGACCGGGCTGGCTCCCGAGCCGATCATTCTGGGGATGGGCGCGTATTTCATGGTCACGCTGTTCGACGGGAAAACTGATCAGCGCGAGGTGCAGGCGGCGTTCATGAAACGATTTGGCGAACTCATCGAGCTGGACAAGATTTCCGAATTGGTCCGCGCGCTCGACGGGGCACACTTCCTCGACTCGCCCGGCTTTCGCGAGCACGAGCGGCGGATACGCGAGGAATTCAGGGCGCAAGGCGACCGTCCGGCCGCGCTGGCCGGCGCTTGCTATGCTCCTGAACCCGCGCAGTTGCGTAATGAACTCGCCGCGTTCTTCGATCCACCCGAAGGTCCCGGGCGCAAGCCCGCGCGCAAGCCCGGCGCGTCGCTGCGCGGGCTGATCGCTCCGCACATTGATCCGCGCCGCGGAGCGGCGGCGTACGCGCACGCGTACGCCGAACTCATGGCGCACGATCCCCCCGAACTGGTGATCATCCTTGGCACCTCGCATTACGGCGCGGGTCCTGAGCTGTTCAGCGCGACCCGCAAGAACTATTTGACCCCGCTCGGAGCCGTAGAGACAGATCGCAACTTTGTTGATCGGCTGGCCGGGCGTTACTCGGGCGGCGATTTGTTTGCCGACGAGTTCCTTCATCGCGGTGAGCACTCAATCGAATTTCAGACGCTGTTCCTGGCTTATGCGATGGGAGTGCGAGGATACCAGGTTGCGCCGATTCTCGTCAGCTCCTTCCATGAAATGATCGCGGCGCGCCGTTCGCCGGCGGACGATCCACGGATTGCTTCGTTCCTTGACGCGCTTGGCGGATTGATCGCGGCGGAAAAGCGCAGCGTGCTGGTCCTTGCCGGTGTGGATTTCGCACACGTCGGCAGAAAATTCGGCGACGCCTTCGCCGCTGACGCGACCGTAGCGGAGCGCGTTCAACGCGAAGACCTCGAGTTAATCGAAACGATCAAGCGCGGAGATCCGGCCGGCTTTTTTGCCTCAATCGCCGCCGATCGCGACGCACGCAAAATCTGCGGGGTCGCGCCGATGTACACGCTGCTCGAATTGCTGCGCGGACGCCCCGGGAGGCTGCTCAAGTACGGAATCGCGATGGAGCCGCAGACCGAGTCGTGCGTGTCCTTCGCGAGTCTTGCTATTGACTAGACCAGGCAGGCCGAGGGGAATCCCGGCCGACGCCGAGGAGGCAGCCGATGAAGCGCGCAAGATCACTAACCTCAATAGCCGCAATCATCATGGTGGTGATTTGTGCAGCGGCCGCGCACGCCGACGAAGGCGCCGACTTTGATGGGGCGCAAGCGGCGGCTCGCGCGTGGCTGGCGCAGATCGACGCGGGCCATTACGGGCAGGCTTGG
>JAJZAG010000103.1 GCA_021799555.1 Deltaproteobacteria bacterium
GGTGTTCGGCCTTTTGTTTCGCCCGCTTTTCCTTCATTTCCACGAATGACCAGATTTCGTCAGCCTGCACGCGGCGCGATTGCACGTTACGAACGGTTCGATCATGGAAGTCAGCGCACGCCTGACCGGCAAGCACTGACTCGCGCGTCACTGTGTTGATCGATACATCCACAACCCGAGAGACCGAACGCATAGACGATTCCTCACAAAGCAGAGAGAGAATCTGAACACGCTTGGCAATGGGCAATCGGCTCATATCTAGAGTATATGAATATTTTGCTTGAGTACCAAGCCGTTAATTCAGTTTATATGGGAGTCAGCGCAAGTAATTGGTAATCAGTTTTCTCGGAATCGGTCGCATAATGGATCGTTTTCGTCAGAAGCAACGTAGCTCTGTAGCTTCGATCTAAGATTAAGTCTCCAGAATAAGAGAAAGTCTCTGCCATTTCTCCCGTAATATCCGGACTATCTGGAAATCTCAGATGGAACCTATTGGTCGCGGTATCACCGCCAACCAATTGCCCAATTACGGTTATTTCCTCGCCTTCGATTTCATTCGTGGAATCGATCAACCGACAGAGATACTCAGCCTCAGGCGCTTGCAAAAGCACCTCCTTGCGGATTTCCTCCCTGCGCCTCCACTTTATATCAGCCGATATGGCGTAACGCGCGTGTGTATAGGCCCAATCATACATTCTACGAATTGCGCTAACCCCATAGGCGTGTGCAAAATCAGCGAGTTCCTCCTGTCTTTGCGAATGGAGCATCCGAAACATAGCATCAATAGACTGATCCAAATCAGATTCACCGATCAGAAGCCGTTCGTTGGGAATGGTGAATACTAATCCCAGAGAGCCCGCAAACGCATACCCGAAGTCAAGTGTGGTTTGCTGAACCATTTCCGCTGACGGGCGTGCCTTTTCCTTGGGACCAGTCCGAATGGCATCAAAAATAGTCGTAAGCCAAGTCTGGAAACCTTTCAGCGTGTCTCCCAGTGCGGCGACTGGAAAGTTCGTGTCGTGTTCCTTAATCAACCTGTAGCTACAGACTTCGATCTGATCGCGGTAAGCTGCTTCGAGAAAAGCCGATTCAAGAGATTTCTGTCGTTGAAGCAGGGACTCCAACATAAGACCGAGACCCGCATCGTTCTTATCTCCCGCGAATTCAGTCTCCAGTCGCGCTACTGCGGCATGCGTATCCCTGAGCTTATCTCGGATTTCTAGCAGTATGCTCATGTTATTGGCACCTCTATCACGGCCATACCCTTCTTATCGCCGCTTCGGCTTTCGCCAAATGTTTTGAGCCAATAATCCCGCTGTTTCTGTCCGAGAGCATGTCTCGGAGTCTCCAAGGGATATTCGAGGCTAATGTAACTGTCACATTTGACAGGATTTGTGAATTCTTTCCTGACGATACGCTCAAGTACATCCTTGCCAGTCGGATTGGCCCAAGCCAGCAAGAAGTCTTCTTCTTGGAGTACCACCACCAAATCGACATCATCCGGGTCGATTTTCTTGGTCAGGAAGCTACCATCGATCCACACCTGCGCCTTCACTGCCGCACTCGACAATGCAGCCAGTAGAGCCTCAAGCGAAGTCATAATCGGCTCTCTGCGCTTCGAAAGTGGAAATTCCGAGACGCAGATCCGTTTCACGTCCGCAAGTGACATCGGATGCAGACCTTCCGAAAGCAACGGTGGAAATTCGATTTTCGCCGTTGCCATGAATATAGTTAAGTTTTCTTGGAGTATCGCGCTTGAGCGGCTTTACGCGCAATTTCGCTGTGTTCCTTCGCCGTGAGTTTCGCCGCTCTGGCCATTCCGCCCTTGAGTCCGCCCTTGCGAGCATATTCTTTCCCAGGATCACGTCGGTCGTCCTGAATTTCTCCGGTCGCAATTCGCATCACGCGAACGGCATTGCCGATCACGTCTGCGGGGCGTTTCTGGCCTTCCGGTCCCTTGGGCATATCGTAACAATGGCACGGTTGGTGATTCGATTCCAAACGCAGATATTTTCAAACTGACCCACTACCCTCGAACCGCATCAGTTGACAAATGAACGTTCATTCAATAGGGTTGTGGGATTCTGGTGCGACGGTGGTGCTTGGGGGTTTTGACCGGCGCGCTGAATTGCGATGCCTGTTGCACTGCGCTCAGTTCCTCACGATGACGCGCTGGTTTTCCAGCGGCGGCGGCAGATTTTTCTCGCCGCGTGCCGCGTCTTGGAACGAAAATCTTTTCACGAAGCCTCGGTCAAAGAATTCGCCCTCGAAGCGGGAATCGCCGCCGGATCGATCTACGTCTATTTGCACGGCAAGGATGAAATCCTCGTCCTGATCGCGGAGTCGATGGTTTCGGAGTTGATCGAGCAGCTTCCCGCCATCCGTGAGCGCGGCGGCGACGACCCGCGCCGCGAGCTGGTCGAGATGATGCGCGCGATTCTCGACGTGATCGATCGCTATCGCGAGGCCTTCAACGTGCTGCATCACGAAGGGCGGTACCTCGCGCGGCGCCCGCGGTACAGAAGCGCGATGGCGGCGGCGAGCGACCCGTATCTGGCCGCGGTTGGCGGCGTGCTCGAACGCGGACGCGCGGCGGGGCTGATCAACTTTGCGGATTTGAAGAGCGCCGTGCATATCGTGCACATGCTGTGCGCCGGATGGGCCACCGGCGGGCGGGCACTGGCCGGAATCGACAAGGAAACCTACTGGCGCGAGATCGCCGGGATAATCGAGGGCCGATTTTTCCTGCCCGAGCGCATCAAACCGAACCATAATCGTCACGCGCCCGAGCCGCGGCGCGTCGAGGAGTAATAACGATGGCGTTTTTCGATCGGCGCACCTTGGAGGGCGTGTACAGCGTCCGCGAGAGCGTCAACCAGATCATGAACTACCGCTACGCCGAAGAGCGGATGATGCGGATGATGGCGGGATGGATCGCGCTTACGCCCGAGGTTCCCGTAAAGCTCGAGATGGCCAAGCAGGTTTACGAAGACGCGCTGCATACCGACGCGCTCGGCAAACGCCTGCCGGAATTGCGCGCGCAAGCGCAAGTTTCGAAGCCCGCGAACGAAAACTTCGTCAGCTTCATTCAGGAGATCGAAGACAAAGAGAACTGGGAAGATACGATCGAGCGGCTGACCGGAATTTACCGCGTGCTGAAACCGCATCTCATAAGCCATTACAGCGCGCTGATCACGGCGGCCAATCCGGTCTATGAGCCGCCGACGATCCGGATTTTCGAGCGGATGCTCGCAGAAGAAACCGGGCATGTCGAGCGCGGCCTGGTTCTCCTGAACGATTTGCTCGATTCGCCGCAGAAGCATCGCCGCGCCGCCAATTGGCAGTCGCATCTTGAAGATCTGCTCGCGGCGTCGGGCGGAGTGACCGGTTTCGAGGCGGAAAAGGAGCGGCCGCGCAAATTCGGCCGAAGCTGATGAACGTCCCCGGACTCGACGAACGGATTATTGCGCACGGAAAGGCGCTGATTGCCGAAAGCGGAGATGCGGCGGCAAGCGCTTTCGTCGCCCAATCGGCGCGCGAGAGTTACCACGCCGCGCTCGCGGCGATCGCGCCAATGCGTCCGTTCGAGAGCTTCGAGACAATCGCGCTAGCCAAGCTCGGCTTTCAGTATATCTCGAAGCTGCGCCTTTCCGGCGCGCACGGAACCGCCAAGCTGCTCGTGCGATGGAAACCGGCGGACGGCGGAGAATGGGTAATTGCCGGCGCCGAGGATATCAGCACCAAGCCGTCGCCCTGGAGCGACATCCAGCATTACACATCGGAACGCGGAGGCAATTCGAATGTCTGAGTTGGGAAATCGCGCTCACGTGATGGGGCCGCAGCCGATCGCGCGGATCGTGGAGCCGCCGGCCGATATGCTCGCCGCCGCCGACGCGATTCTGGCCGCGCTCGTCGCCGGACGGCGCGCGGAAATCGAAGCCGCTTCGTCCGAGCAGGCGAGCGAGGCGATGCTCAAAATCGCGGACTCAATAAAACCCGGCGCGTATGATAAGGTTGAAATTATCGGGCAAGCTAGAATCGCCAAGCATTGGTACACCAAAGCTCGCCTGACCGGCAGGAACGCGAAGCCGTTCACGCTCCAGTTCCGCCTGGGCCTCGAAAGCGCGGAGAGCAAGGCGGCAGGCCGATGGACCGTGCGCGAAGCAACTAACCTGACCGAAGCCCGGTCAGCATGGAGCCGCTAGAACCGAGTAGGAGAACGACGATGCAGCGAATGATTGCGGTGGATAAACTGGCGCGTCCCGAAGACCATATCCTGGTTCCCGCCGAGCGCTCGCGCAAAGCGCGTGTCGAGCAGGGACTGACGCCCAATGGGGCGATGCCGTATGAAGAGGATTTTCTCAAGGCGCGTCTGCATGGAATTTGCGCCGGAGAGTTTCAGGCGATGGAAGCGGCGGGACGCACGCTGTTCGATTTTCCCGATTCGCCGTGGGAATTTCAGCTCGACATGGCGCGCCAGGTATGGGACGAATCCCGCCACGCCGAAATTTACATGAAGCTGCTCGACTACACGGGATCGTTCTACGGAGAATTTCCCGAGAGCGAAGTGCTATGGTCATGCACGCAGGCTGAGGATCCCGCCGCGCGCGTCGCCGGAATCAACCGCGGCCTCGAGGGGCTTGCCTGCGACGTCTTCGAGCAGCTTATCCGGCTCGCCCAGAATATGGGCGACGAGGTAATCGAACGCTCGGTCGATTACGTGCTCGCCGACGAAATCACGCACGTACGGATGGGGTCGAAGTGGATGCGCAAGCTGACCGAGGGCGATCCCGAACGCTTCAAGAAGGCGCAGGACTTCCAGAACAATATCGACGAGCTGTTCAGCTTCGGCGGCACGCGGACCACGGTCGAACGGGCCGGCAAGATCAAACAGCACGTCAACGGCAAAGATATCGAGATCGACCAGGGCATCACGATTGCGCGCGAGTCGCGACTGTTGGCCGGTTTCACCGAAGAGGAAATCGACCGCCTGGTCAAAGGCTTCGGCAAGAGTCAGGCCTATTAGGGAATCCGGCTGCCTTCCTTTGAAACGACTTTTCAACGAGCCGCTCGGTTTCGACGCGCGGCTGGTGCGAAGGGAAACGAACCATGCAAAGATGCATTCCGGTTGATCGGCTCGCACGGCCCGACAATATCGTCCTGATGCGCGGCAGACAGGTCCGCGAAATCCAGGAAGAGCAGGGACTCGACAGCCGTCCGCTGCCCTTTGACGAAGAGGCACTGCGGGCGCGGATGCACGGAATCATGACGGGCGAGTTTCAGGCGATGGAAGCGGCCGGGCGCACGCTGTTCGATTTTCCGGACGCACCTTGGGAATTTCAGCTCGACATGGCGCGCCAGGTCTGGGATGAATCGCGCCACGCGGAAATTTTCGAGCGCCTGCTGAATTATCTCGGCGGCAAGATGGGCGACTACGTCGAGACGGAAATCCTGTGGCGATGCACTCAGGCCGAAGACCCGGCGGCGCGCGTCGCCGGAATTAATCGCGGCCTCGAGGGGCTTGCCTGCGACGTGTTCGATCAGCTTATCCGTATCGCGCAACGTAACGGCGACAAGGTGATCGAAAACGCGATCGACTACGTGCTGGCCGACGAAATCACGCACGTGCGGATGGGGTCGAAATGGATGCGCAAGCTGTGCGAAGGCGATCCCGAGCGTCTGGCGCGGGCGCAGGCGTTTCAAGAGACCGTCGATGAAGTCTTCAACTTTCGCGGCGGACGGCGCGCCGCCGAGGATCTGAAGGTCGATGACGGCATGATGCTGACGATCGCGCGTGAGGCGCGCCTGCTCGCCGGTTTCAGCGAAGCCGAAATTCAGCGCCTGGTCGAATCGACGCGAAAGAGCGCGGCTTACTGAGCGGCGATCGGCGCCGCGCGCGCTATCGATTACGCCGCGATCTCGCGCGCGTCCCTTCCGGTCCCATGCGCGAGCCGTCGATTCGGGCGATCATCGCGCCCGTTTGATTTTTCCGCATCATCGGGATAACTTCCGCATCGCATAACATATTAGCGGCTAGCGCGCGGTGTCGGCTGCGGTTGTCGCGCGGCGGCTAAATAAATCCGGTTTCGTGGAGTCGCGGCCATAACCGGGAACTCGTCATGGGGAGGTCTATGATGGATTTGCGAGTTCTCAAAGTGACTGCGGTTGCCGCGATACTTGCGGCGGCCTCAATCTGGACGCCGGCCGCGCGCGCACAGGTAAAGCCGGGCGACTTTATCGATTACAAGAACGCCTCGAAGATCAAAAATCTCGTCTCGCTTGGCACCTACGACGCGGTGATCAACGGGATGACGATGAAGATCATTCCATCCTCCCGCATCGATTGGCCGCCGCCCTACAAGGATGCCACCGAGAAATACTCGTCGCAGGTTCGCCTGTCGGCGGACCATCGCTCGCTGGTCGGCTACGTCGCTGGACAGCCGTTTCCGATGATCGACCCCAATGATCCGACGGTCGCGACCAAAATCATCTGGAATGAGCAGATGAAACCGATCACCAGCGACGACTACGACCTGCGCTTTTTCGATTGCGAAGATATCAACGTGGGACGCAACAAGCCGATCTTCGTGATCAACTACACGCAAGTCGGCCATTACGCCGGCTATGACGAAATCGGACGCACCGAGGTCGAGCCGCTTCCAACCGATCCCGATTTCAAGAAGAGCGGCCGGATGTGGTTGTTCGGACTCTACCCTGTGCTCGCGCCGGCGACGGCGCGTGGCGACGGAATCATCCGCTTCCGTTTTGCCGATCCCAAGCGCGGCGACGACGAATGGACCTGGACGCCCGGAGCGCGCAGACTGCGCCGGCTCAACGAAGCGATCCTGAGCAATCCAAGCGGAATCGGCGCGTGGAACCCCGACCATTACGGCGGCTTCAATCCGAAAATCGAGTGGTTCAATTACCGCTTCCTCGGCGAGAAATCGATGCTGGCCAGCGTCCACGCCGAACACTCGCCGGAACTGCGCTGCACCACCGACGGTGGCGGCTCGGCGTGTCCCGAAGCGTGGGAGATGCGCCATATGTATATCGTCGAGGCTGCTCCCCGGCGCTCAAAACTCGGCGGCTATCTCGGCTCGAAGGACATCATCTTTGAGGATTCGGAAGTCTGGTATAGCTCATATATCGATGTCTACGACCGCGCCGGGCGGCTGTTCCAGGGATTTATCTACTGGCTGACCTATCGCGATCGTCCGGTGCCCGACGCGCGCGTCGCAATCTATCCGTTCAAGCGCGCATTCGTCGTGGGCGCGCTCGCGATGGATATCCAGGGCGGAGTGCACTCGATGTGTTACCTGCCGGGCCTCGAAACGCCTGAGCGCGAATGCTGGTATATCAATATGGGAGCGGTCGAGCGCAGTTTCTTTGATCCCGACGCGATGGCGAAAGCCGGCGTCAGCGGCAACACGATGTAAGCCGCGCCGCCGCAGGGTGGCAGGCGAGAGGTTTTATCGGCATACATATCTTCGATGACGAGAGCCGAGACCAATCCGCGTGCCGATGAACCATCTTCGATTGAACGCCAACCGATGCCCGGCGCGCAGCGCCAGAGTATCGGTTGGCGTGCTGATAAGCGGCGCCTGACAATCGCCGCGATTGTGGCCGCTCTTCTTGCGCCGCTCGCCTTGTCTGTCAATTCCATACGCGCCCAAGCCGTCGCGACGGCGGCGCGCGCCGGCGTCCGTCCTGCTCGTTACACTGAGTTTGAACATCCCGAGATGGTGCAAATCCTCGGCTATAACGACAATCAGGGCAACTCGAACGACGCAATGGAGCCGTTCATCAGTCGCGACGGCAACTACCTGTTCTTCAACGGGCTCAACACGGCGCCGACGACCAGCCTGTATTGGGCGACGCGCGTCGATGACGTCACGTTTCAATTCCGGGGCGCGCTTGCCGGCGAGGTCAACAGCCCGGGACCGCTCAACGCGGTGCCGTCGATGGACAGCGACGGCAATTTCTACTTTATCACGACCAGAAGCTACGGAAATCTCGGAACGCCCGGATACCTGGCGACGCTCTATTCGGGACCTTTTTCAAGCGGAGCGGTGACTCCGGTAAGCCCGGTGCCCGGGATGGCGGCGGCGCAGCCGGGTCTGGTCGTGTTCGACGACGAGGTCAGCGCCGACGGTAATACGCTGTACTTTACGGTTGGCGATTATTCAACCGGCAACCTGACCGCGACGACGATGATGGTCGCGACGCGGCGCAGCGGTGGATTCGTAATCGATCCGAACAGCAAACGGATCATGCATGCGATCAACAATCGCTTCCTCAATTACGCGGCGGATACCTCGGCCGACGAGCTGGAATTTTACTTCACGCGCACCAACCTCAAGATCGGCCCGCAAATCTGGATGGCGACGCGCAAGTCGCTTTCGAAACCGTTTGGAAGGCCGCGCCAAATCAAGGCGATAACCGGCTTCGCGGAGGCTCCGTCGATTTCTCCGGACGGGCTGTCCCTGTATTACCACGTAAAAAATTCGACGGCTGTCTTCGAAATCAATCGTGTCACACGCACGCTCAAGCGTTGAGCTTCGACCGCGATCGGGTCGCACACGGTACGATTCAATAGTCCGATGCGAATGCGGTCGTATAATTGAAGCATGACTAATAAGCCTTATCGGGATTCTGGACTATTAGCTTTCCTAAATGTTACAATATGGTGACCCGCACAGTGCGGGTTTTTGATTCATAGTCCTCGTCCTCGACACGAGACTGAAACGGAGCTGCTTAAGTGACGCCAAATCTCGACGCTGATTCCGCACCGACTCAAAATCGCGCTCTAACCGAATGGGTCGCGGAGATCGCGAACCTTACTTCGCCCGATAAAATCCTGTGGTGCGATGGTTCCGAAGCGGAACGTGCTCGCCTGACCGAGATCGCGATCGCCTCGGGCACCCTGCTTCCGCTCAATCAGAAGAAAAGGCCGAACAGCTATCTGCATCGCTCGAACCCGAACGACGTCGCGCGCACCGAGCAATTGACCTTCATCTGCTCGCCGAACAAGAACGACTCCGGCCCGACCAACAATTGGGCCGATCCCGCCGAAACCTACGCCAGGTTGCGCGGATGGCTCAAGGGGTCGATGCGCGGGCGGACGATGTACGTTGTGCCCTATGTGATGGGGCCGCTCGGCTCTCGGTTCGCGAAGATCGGCGTCGAGATCACCGACAGCGTCTATGTTGCGCTTAGCATGCGCATCATGACGCGAATGGGGCGCGCGGCGCTCGAGATGCTCGGCGGAAACGGCGACTTCTGCCGCGGCGTTCATTGCACGCTGGACCTTAATCCCGAGCGGCGCCTGATTTGCCATTTCCCTCAGGACAACGCGATCTGGTCGGTCGGCTCGGGTTACGGCGGCAACGCTCTCCTCAGCAAGAAATGTTTCGCGCTAAGAATCGCCAGCGTGCAGGGACGGCGCGAGGGCTGGCTCGCCGAGCACATGCTGATTCTCGGAATCCAAAATCCGAAAGGCGAGACGACTTATATCGCGGCCGCGTTTCCGAGCGCCTGCGGAAAGACGAATCTTGCGATGCTCACGCCGCCACCGGCCTTCGCCGGTTGGAAAGTGTTCACGATCGGCGACGATATCGCCTGGATGCGCGTCGGCGAGGACGGACGGCTGTGGGCGGTCAATCCCGAGAACGGCTACTTCGGCGTCGCTCCAGGCACCAGCGCGCACTCGAATCCGAACGCGATGAAAATGCTCGAGCACGACTCGATCTTCACCAACGTTGCGATGACGCCCGACGGCGACGTGTGGTGGGAAGGTCTCGACGACCATCCGCCCGATGGCCTGCTCGACTGGCAGGGCCATCCGTGGAACCAGAACTCTAAGGATAAGGCGGCGCATCCGAACAGCCGCTTCACGACTCCGATGACCAATAATCCCGCGCTTTCGCCGCACGCCAACGATCCCCGGGGCGTGCCGATCTCCGCAATCATTTTCGGCGGCCGGCGCGCGACGACGATGCCTCTGGTGCTGGAGTCAGAGAGCTGGTCCCACGGCGTCTTCATGGGCGCCACGATGGGCTCGGAGACCACCGCCGCGGCATCCGGCGCAGTCGGCGTGGTGAGACGCGACCCGATGGCGATGCTGCCGTTTTGCGGCTACAACATGGGCGATTATTTCGGCCATTGGCTCACGATGGAGAAATCCATCAAGCGCCCGCCCAAAATCTTCATGGTCAACTGGTTCCGCAAGGATCGCGACGGCAATTTCCTATGGCCCGGTTTCGGCGATAATCTGCGCGTGCTCAAGTGGATACTCGATCGGATCGAAGGCCGCGTCAGCTCCGAGAAGACGCCGGTCGGCGGTGTACCGAAAATTTCCGATCTGGATATCCGCGGACTCGAAATATCAGCCGACCAGTTGCGCGAGGACCTGGCGATCAAACCGGCCGAATGGGAGACCGAGATGAATTCGGCGGCGGAATTTTTCGACAAAATCGGCCCGACTATGCCGAAGCTGTTGCGCGAAAAGCATCAGCATCTCGTCGCGAGCCTCGCCGCCAATGGCGCATGAGAAGCGGCTGCGCGCCCAGGGTCTCTCGGCTTAGAATAGCGCGTAGATGAATGGGCTGATGGCCGACATTTCGGCGAGGACGGCCAGCGTTCCGAATAGCAGCAGCATGATCACCAGCGGCGTGACCCACCACGCCTTTTTTCGCGCCATGAAACCGAGCAGCTCTCTTATCGTTGCGAAGCGGCCGGCGCGCACGGTTTTCGCGTTCATCAGATGCGCTCTCCTCAAATCGCCGCGCGTTCGATTATCCGGTTGCCGACAATCACCGCGTCAAGGTTGCTGCGCTGCATCGTGCTGAGCGCTTGCGACGCGGTCGTCACGATCGGTTCGCCGCGCAAATTGAACGAGGTATTG
>JAJZAG010000104.1 GCA_021799555.1 Deltaproteobacteria bacterium
GAAGATCGATCGCGCAGCAAAGATCGCGCGCAAAGAGAAGATCGGAAACCCGCGCGCCGAGCCGCTTCCAAGTAATCCCCTGACCGGCTCGCAAGCCCTTGAGCGGCGTTGCTGGCGGGGGTTACATTGGTAGGTCATGCAGGTATCGCCCGATGTTTGCGCGTAAGCGCGCGCTTGAACGCCTCGCCCGCGAGAAGCTGCTTTACGAGCGCTCCCGCGGCGCAGGCGTGTGCGTCTGCGTCGTTTACCCGAACGTCTATCCGGTGGCGATGGCGAATCTCGGCTTCCAGTCGATCTTTCACATTTTCGATACGCATCCGCGCGTCGATGCCGAGCGCGCGTTCCTGCCCGACCCGGACGAGCGCGCGAATTTTGATTCGGGCGCGGCGCGGCTCGTGTCGTTGGAGCGCGGACGGCCACTTTCGGATTTCGATATTCTAGCCTTCTCGATCGCGTTCGAGACCGACTATCTTAACCTGCTCGCGGTTCTGCGGATGGCGGGGATTCCGCCGCGCCGCGAAGATCGCGCCGGACGCGCCTTCCCGCTCGTAATCGCTGGTGGCTCCGCGATCTTTCTCAATCCCGAGCCGATCGCAGATTTCGTCGATCTGTTTCTGATCGGCGAGGGTGAGGAGATGGCGCCGGAGTTTATCGAGCGCTTCCTCGCCGTGCGCGGAGATAGCAACCGCCTCGACGATCTCGCGAAGGTCGAAGGCGCGTACCGCCCCGACTACTACCTCCCAGCCTACGACGATCGCGGGCGTCTCGCCGCGGTCCGATATTCCGGACCCGGTAGTCCTGCCGTCAGCCGCAGGCTTGTTGCGAAGCTCGATCGATTCAAAACTGCCTCGCTGATCGTGACCGAAGAGTCGGTTTTCGGCGATATGTACCTGGTCGAGGCGAGCCGTGGATGCCAATGGGGATGCCGTTTCTGCGCGGCAGGCTTCATGTACCGTCCGATTCGCTACCGCTCGCCCGAAACTCTGGTAGCGGAAGCGACGCGCGGCCTTTCCGAGCGCGGCGTGATCGGCCTGGTCGGCGCCGAAATGGCCAGCGTACCCGGAGTCGCGGATATCGCGCAGGCGGTCGCCGACGCGGGCGGACGGCTATCGCCGTCTTCGCTCAAGGCGGATTGTATCTCGCCCGCGCTCGCTTCCGCCCTGGCGCAGAGCGGAAATCGCAGCATCACGATCGCGCCTGAGGCGGGCAGCGAGCGGATGCGCAAGGTGATTAACAAGAACTTGAGCGAAGCCGAGATCTTGTCAGCCGCCGCGATGATGATCGGCGAAGGGGTCGAGAACTTAAAGCTTTATTTCATGCTCGGACTTCCCGAGGAACACGCCGACGACGTGCTCGCGATCGCGGATCTCGCAGGCAAGCTTCTCGCGCAGGCGCGCGCGCGCCGCCAGCATATTGGCCGGGTGACGGTCTCGCTCAACCCGTTTGTGCCCAAGCCGTGGACGCCGTTTCAATGGGACGCGATGGAAGATCCGCGCGCGATCAAGCGGAAAATCGCGATGCTGCGCTCCGCGCTCGGCAGGCTCGGCGCAATCGAGCTTGACGCCGAGTCGCCGCGCGAAGCCTATTTCCAGACTCTCGTATCGCGCGGTGACCGCCGCGTGGGCGCGATCCTTGAACGCCTCGACGCGGCGCGATGCGACGCGCCCGGCCCGATCTGGCGCGAGCTGTCCGAGCTCGGACGAGACGCTGCGTCGGGCCGATGGACCGCGTCGCCGCATCCTGATTTTTACGTGACTCGCCAATTCGCGCACGACGAAATCCTGGCGTGGGATTTTATCGATCACCATATTCACAAATGGTTCCTGGCCTCCGAGCGTAAGAAGGCGCACTTCGAGCACCAGACGCCTCCATGCGACGTCACGCGCTGTGACGTATGCGGCGCGTGCTGATCGATGACGTGTCTGAAAATCGATCGACAGGGGCCGAGTCCGGATTAGAATAGTTAGCTGGTGGTGATTCAGATCAGGAGCGCAATGATGGGTATCGACAGAAACTTTCCAACCAGGATCGGATTGCCGGCCGCGATCATCGCCGCCGCCGTGTGTATTTTCACGACGGCGGTTTTTGCCGCGATGGGTGAATCCGACGTCCCATCGACTTCGTTGGTGCCCGCCGCGCCCAGCGCCTCGGCGAGCGGTGCGGCCAGCGCACCGGCCGGCGAATCGATGGCTCCCGGGTCGCCGGTCAAGACTCCTGCGGCGGCGGCGACTCGCAAGAAGACCGTGCGGCGCGCGAAGTTCAATGCCTCCGAGGTCGAACCCGCCAAGGCCCGCCTCAAGCTCCTCGAAGATTCGTGGGCCTACGTCGAGCCTGCGGATACCTCCGCGCACGTCGAACGCGTCCACAAGGGCAAGTACGTAATCGTGACCGGTTCAACGCGCTACTTCGTGCGGGTCAAGCTCAAGTCCGGAAAGACCGCGTACGTCGAACAATCGGCGGTCGATCTCGTCAGGCCGACCGACAAGATATTCCGCCTCACCTCGAATGCGCCCGTGCTCGACCGGCCCAACCACCTTGGAAAAAAGCTCGCTGAAGTCCATACGCCCCACGACGTTCACGTGGTGGGAGTCGCCCTCAACTACATGAAAATCCGAATGAGGAGCGGCCTCGAAGGTTATATCCCCGCGACGGCTCTGCAATAGCGTCGCGCCGATTCGGAAGAACTAGGGTCCGGGGCTGAATCTTCATCGTTCGCAGGATCTCAATTGCAACCTTAAGCGGTTCGCCCCTGCCGTTCATCTCTCGCAGTCGGGACTTTGCATAACTCGACCGGGGAGGTGTGCAGGTGCCGAGGGCAAGATTGCTCGCGACGTGAGCCCTGCCGCATGAGGTACAAGGCGCGAGATGCGTTGCTCGCCCGCGCTCTGGATGACATCGAGGATAGCGCGGAAGATGTGTGCGAGTTTCGGCTGAGAAAAAGAGCAGCATCTTGGCTATGTTTTCGGATAATTGTTCATTTATTACTTTAACTACGATGCGCAAACCATTGGGCGCGTGTGGGATCGCGCGATCATAGCCACATTAGTTCATGGCTGAACTGTTCAGCCTTACGCGCGCGTCATTCTCGTGGAATGATCACGCTGTCGCGGCGAGAGCCGCGCGCAGGCGTGGAGCATGGAAGGCGAAACAAAATTTCAGGCACCCGATTCCGCGCCGGCTATCGTCTGGCAATTGGGGCGCCTGACGAGTGGAAGCGGCCCGGAAAGCTACGCGGGACGGCGAAAAATCGAGGACCTGAATTTACAAAGCGAACCGAGCTGCGGCGATGCGTTAGCGTGCGTTAGAGCAGTATCTCAAAAATTGGCGACACTTGACGGAGCGCATCCCCAAATCCGCGCCGGCGCATTTCGCGTGAACGAACCCATCGCCACGCGGCGCGTTCTACCAGCGCACGACCTGCTCGTAAACCTTGGGCAACTGGCGCGGCAGCGAGGCGATATCCTCGATCACAAGGTAGCGCGACGACTGGCACATCTGGCGCAAGTAGTCGTGTCCGGTCTTGTCAACCGTAATGCAGAACGGCAGCACGCCCGCCATCTCGAGCTCCTTGAGCGCCACCATCGTGTCCTGAATCCCGTACGCGTTCGAGCGGCGGTCGTGGCCGTAGTCGAAATCCTGCGGGAATCCGTCGCTCAGCAGGATGACGTGCTTGGCGCGCGAGTTGACGTTCTTGAATTTCTCGCGCACGTGCCGGATCGCCGCGCCCATCCGCGTCGAGCGCTTGGGCTCGACCGCGCCGACGCGTCCGCGCACCTCGTCGGAAAGCTCCTGGTCGAACTCCTTGATCACATAGAACTCGACGTTGTCGCGTCCGTGGCCGGAAAATCCCATGATCGCGTACTGGTCGCCGATCTCCTCGAGCGACTGGGCCATGATGATGAGAGCTTCCTTGTTGACATCGATAATGCGGCGCGGGCGTTGCGCGGCCTGCGGACGGCGTTGCCACGCTTTCATCCAATCGTCGTTGTCATCGTCGTCGGTGAACTGGCGCGGCTCGCGATGGATCGGCTCGTCGGTCGAGGCGGACATGTCGAGCAGGAACAGGGTCGCAACGTCGCGCGCTTCCTTCTTGCGCGCGCGATAGACGCGGCCGTCGGGAATCTCGCCCATCTTGCGCGCGACGTGCGACTCGACGGTCTTGTCGAAGTCGATCTCCTCGCCGTCCTCGAGCCCGCGCACCATCCGGTACGATGCGGGCCGAATCCGCTGGAAGTTGCGGCGGATGACGGGGAGCAAATCGGCGTAACGGATCAGTGTGTTGTTGTAGAAGTCGCCGTCGTCGCCGCTGAGCGTGATCTCGCGCAGCCGGCACCAGTTGCGCCGGTAATCCGCCAGCACGTAGTCCCACTCGTCGTATGCGTAGTAGGAATCCTGGCGCGAGCGCGCGATCATCAATCGGCCCTGTCCGGTCACGCTGCCAACTTCGGCAAGTTGCTCGCGCATCGCCTCGAGTTCGCTCATCTGCTTGCCGGTGAGCTGGGTCAGGTACATCCCGTCGCCGTCGGCGTTGCCTTCGCCTTGGGAGGGATTGAGCTGCGCGCCCTGCTCGATCAGTTTGCGCAATTCCTCGGGCGAGAGCGCGCGTCCCTGGTTACCCTTGGACTGGCGGCCGGAAGTTTCCATGCTGAGGCGCTGGTCGGGTTCACCGCCGCCTTCGCCTTCGTCGCCTTCGCCCTGCGCGCCGTCGTCGGAGGCGTCGCCGCCCTTGACGCCGCTGATGAGGTCGTTGCGCATCTGCTCGGCCTGTCCGCTGAGCGGGTCGCCGTTGCCTGCCGCGCGCGCCTGCTCGATCAGCTCCTGCAGCCACTCGTAGATTGCGGTAGTCTGGCGCGCGGTCGTGAAGATATCGGCGTCGGCCTCGCGCAAAGGCGCGAAGAACCTCTGCGCCATCCGCGCGAATCCGTCGGCGCCGCCCGGTCCGTTATCGACCAGCCCGAGCGACCCGCGCACCAGCATCGTGGAGAGCGCCTCCGGCGGCAGCATCTCGGTAAGCGAGCGGTTGATTCCCGCAATGCGGGGAGCAAGGCCGTGATAGCGCCGCGCAAGCGCGGCGTCGATTCGCGCGGCCTCGCCGAGGCGCATCAGCGCGCCCGCCAGCGCGGCGTCGTCGAAGGAGGCGACGAAGCTGTCGATCGCCTCGACGCCGGTTTCGGCGCGTTCCTCGAATCCTGGAATATCGGCGAGGCGGAATTTGAAGGTGCCGAAATCATGGCGCGAGGCGAGATGCGCAGTGGTGACGAGGTAGTAGTTGTACTCGTCGCCGGCGTTTCCGAATGGATCGATTTTCTCCGGCAGGTAAATCATCTCGCCCGCCAGCAGCGGGAAGTGGAACGGCAGCATCGGACCGCAATTCGCGATCGAGTCGATGCGGAATTCCAGCGGGAACAGCATCCGCATGAACTTCGTGAGCACGCCCTTGATTTCGAACAATGGCTGGGAATTATCTGCCGACTGTGTCATCAGGTTATCAAATCCCATTGTGACGCACCGGAGACCTGCGATGCAATTTCCCGGTGGGCGGCGAAACCGCTCCGCGGAAAGCGGTTTCTTGACTCCGCGCCGAACGACGGCGTTAGATGTTCATTCGTCATGATAAACACCATCACAGGCAATCATCGTATCTTATCCCATCCGCGCAGGTTCCGCTTGCTGCCATTGTTTCTCGGCGCGGTAGTGTTTTGCGCCGGCGCGGCAAGCGCGGGGATGACCGACGCGGTCAAGACCGAGACGCTGCCCAACGGACTTAAGGTGATAGTGCTCGAGAATCACAAGGCGGCCGTCGCGTCGTTCAACGTCTTCTACCGCGTCGGATCGCGCAACGAACAATTTGGCAAGACCGGAATATCGCACCTGATCGAGCATCTGATGTTCAAGGGTACCAAGAAGCTCGGCCCCGAGGAATTCTCGCAGATCATCCAGGCCAACGGCGGCGAAGACAACGCGATGACCAGCGCCGATTACACGGAGTATTTCGAGAACATCAATCGCGATCGGTTGAGCGTACCGATCTCGCTCGAATCGGATCGAATGGCGAATTTCGATCCGCGGGAGTTCACCAAGGAACGCGCCGTGGTCGCCGAAGAACGCCGCCTGCGCACCGACGATCAGCCCGAGGACGCGCTCGACGAGCAGGTCCGCGCCGCGGCCTTCGTCGAGCATCCGTACCACTGGCCCGTTATCGGATGGATGCAGGACATTCAGCGCCTGACGCTCGATGACGCGAAGGCATATCATCAGATTTACTATTCGCCGCAGAACGCGCTGATCGTGGTGGTCGGCGACTTCAACGCCGATCAGGTGCTCAAGCAAATCGCCGAGGCGTTCGGGTCGATCAAGAACGGTCCCAAGCCTCCGCCGATGCCCGAGGTCGAGCCCGAGCAGCAGGGCGGGAAGCGCGTCGAGTTGCGCCACGCCGCGAACCTTCCGGCGTTCGAAGAGGCGTTTCACGTTCCGAATCTGAAAAGCCCCGACGCGTTCCCGCTCGAGATCGCGTCCGAGATTCTCTCCGACGGGAAAAGTTCGCGGCTCTACAAGAAGCTCGTGGTCGAGAAACGGATGGTGGTTTCAGCCGGCGCGGGTTACGACATGACTTCTTTCGACCCGAACCTGTTCGTGGTTTCCGGCCAGATGAGGCCGGGCGTCAAGACGGAAGCCGCCATCGCGGAAGCGGACGCGGAAATCGCTGCGCTGCGCGACCATCCGGTCGGCGCCGAGGAATTGCAGAAGGCCAAGAACCTCGAGCAGGCCGAATTCGTCTTCTCGCAGGACTCGATTCTCCAGGAGGCGATGATGCTCGGGGTTTACGAGATGCTCGGAAGCTACAAGATGGTCGATCGCTACCTTTCGAATATCGACAAGGTCACGGCGGCGGACGTGCAGCGCGTTGCGCGCAAATATCTGGTCGCAGACAACCGCACGGTCGGTGTGCTGATTCCCACCGGCGTGCTGCCGCACCAGATGGGCGGCGGTGGAGCTGGAGGCGCCGTGCGCCACGCCGAGATGATCGGCGAGCTCGGCGAGGTGACGCGATGAACCGGCGGCATTACGGGACGCTTAGATTCGCGGGCGCGGCCCTTTGGGCCGTGATGGTGATCGCGATACTCGCGCCGCGCGCGCATGCGCTCCAGATCAAGCGGATGACACTCTCGAACGGCGCGGTGCTGCTGGTCTCGGAAGAGCACAAGCTGCCGATGGTTACCGTATCGATCGCATTCGACGCGGGCGCGCGGCGCGATCCGGCGGGCAAAGCCGGGCTTGCGGCGCTGACCGCGCGATGCCTCGGGCAGGGCACCAAAGAACTCAGCGCCGCCGAATTCAACCAGAAGGTTGATTTCATGGGCAGCTCGGTGGGCGTCAGCGCGGGCCGCGATTACGCGGTCGCCGGCTTCACCTCGCTGGAAAAGTACCAGGGGGCGACGCTTGCGTTGCTGACGGGAATCCTGGTCGAACCGGGCCTGCGCGACTCGGATATCGAACGCAAGCGCGCCGAGACGGTCGCGGAGATTCACGCGCAGGAAGAAGAGCCCGGCTATACGGCGAGTGTGGCGTTTCAAAAGGCGCTGTTCGGAGACACGCCGTATGGACATCCGCAAGACGGCACGGCGGATTCCGTGGCGAAGCTGACGCCGGCCGACGTGCGCGCATTTTACCATCAATATTACAAGCTCGGCAGCGCGGTGATCGCGGTGACCGGCGACGTGCGCGCCGACGAGGTGAAAGCGTCGCTTGAGAAATCCCTGACCGGTCTCAGCGGCACGGTCGCGCCGCAGGCGGCGCCGGCGCCGCCGCCGCTTGCGAAAGGACTCGACGCCAAACTGATCGACCGCAGCGTCCAGCAGGCCAACATCATCATGGGCTTCGACGGAATCGCGCGCGCGAATCCGGATTATTACAAACTTCAAGTGATGAATTATATTTTCGGCGGCGGTGGTTTCGCCTCGCGGCTCGTGAAGATCGTGCGCAGCGAAAACGGACTTGCCTACTCGATTGGCAGCGTCGTCGACGCGGGCAAATTTCCGGGCGCTTACGGAATCCGCCTGCAGACCAAGAACGCGAGCGCCAACGAGGCGCTCAAGCTGATCCTCGAGCAGATGCGCGCGATCCAGCAGCACGGCGTCACCGATTCCGAACTCGAGGGCGCGAAAAAATTCCTGATCGGAAGCTTCCCGCTCAAGTTTGACCGCCAGAGTGCAATCGCCGGCTTCATGCTCGGTATCGAACTCGACCGGCTCGGACTCGATTACGCCGACCGTTATCCCAAACTGATTCAGGCGGTGACCAGGCAGGACGTGCAGGAAATGGCGCGCAAGTACCTGCATCCCGACGCGATTCTGGTGGTCGCGGTCGCCAATCTCAAAGATGCCGCGATCAACACCACGATGCTGTCGCAGGTTGCCGCGGGAGATGCGGACGCCGCTCGAAAAAAGCAGTAGCGCGCTCTCGTGTGATACGAGAACGATTAATGCCGAACGCATTCGGATTTCAGGCGGACGGTGCGCCGGAGGTTTTCACGATCGGCCACTCGACGCATCCGATCGAGCGATTTCTCGCGTTGCTGGGCACGCATCGAATCGCCGTCGTAGCCGATGTACGTTCGTTCCCGTCTTCGCGCAAATGGCCGCAGTTCGATCAGGACGCGCTCGCTGCTTCGCTTGCGCGCGCGGAGATCGAATACCGATGGCTCAAGCGGCTGGGCGGACGGCGCCACGGAAATCGCGCAGGTTCGCCGCACGTCGCGTGGAAGCATCCGGCGTTTCGCTCGTATGCGGATTATGCCGACAGTCCTGATTTCACCGCCGGCCTCGACGATCTGATGGAACTCGCGGCGCGGGCGCGCGTCGCGTACATGTGCTCCGAGGGACTATGGTGGCGATGCCATCGGCGGATCATCTCCGACCATCTCGTGGTGCGCGGTTGGCGCGTCGAGCACATCATGCCGGACGGCAAGCTCAACGCGCACGTACTTGCGCCGTTCGCGCGCGTGGTCGGCGTGCGAGTTGTCTATGACGGCAAAACGATCCAAGGCAGCGCGGGCACGACGAAATCGAAGCCTCCACGATAGGACTTCTGTGCACGGTAGAGGGCGAGCAACCGCTTCTCCTGGACCGCGAGGGGATTGGGCGTGGTTTTGTTGTGCGCGATCGCCTGCTGCTGGACGGCGACCGCCGTACGGAAGTCGCCAGCCTCGGCGTAGGCGGCGGCGAGCGCGTCGAGCGACCATGCCAGGGACGGTTCGGACTGGTTGGGCTTGACCTTGGCGTTGGCCCGCAGCAGGCCCATCGAGACGAGCGCCGCGAGCATCGTGGGCGCACCGAGTTCAGCGCCGCGTTTGCCGTTTTCGACCGCCTGCTTCGCGCTGCGGAAGCGCGCATCCGGACAGGTTGCCTGCATCCACGCAAGCGCGCTGTAGGACGGCCCGTAGCCGGGCCGCATGCGGATCGCCGTTTCCCACTCGCGCTGCGCGTCGGCGTAGCGGCCCTGCATCCCGAGTGCGAAGCCCTTCTGGACGCGATAGATCGCGGAATTAGGATCGAGCTTGATAGCATGGTCGAGATCGGGCAGGGCGCTCGCGCTGTTTCCCATCGCCATGTGAACGAACCCGCGCTGTGCGTAGCAATCGGCAGTGTTCGGTGCGAGCTGGATTGCAGAATTCGCATCGTCGAGCGCGCGATCGAGTTCACCTGTGCGCGAGTAGCCATAGGAGCGGGCGAGCAGGTAGAACGCCGCATCGGGTTCGAGCTCGGACGCGCGCGTCACATCGGCGATCGCGCGCTGATTCTCGCCGGCTTCGAAATACGCGTACGCGCGAGCCATATACACATCCGGGTTCTGCGAGTCGGCCGCAACGATCGGACTTAAATCGTCCGCGGCGGCTTTGTAATCGCCGCGCTGCGAGGCCTTGGTTGCCGCGTCGGCGTCCTGCTTGAGCGCCGCCTGCGACGAGCATCCTCCACAGATGAGCGTTGTGCAGAGGACGAGTGCGTATGCGATCAATCTTGTTGCCACACCATTATCCAGGCGCATTGGCGCGCGTTCTCCCGAGCGGCCGGCTCTCGCGCCAACCTCTCGCGTTAACATGGTGTCATACTATTGCGAATGGACCGATGTCGAGACGATTGGATGCGCGCGGAACGGTCAGGCGGCCGCTCGATGGTTCAGCGCGTGACGCAGGAACTGGCCGGTATGCGAGTTCGGTGCGGCGGCGACTTCCTCGGGCGTGCCCTTGGCGACGACCATCCCGCCGCGATCGCCGCCTTCAGGGCCGAGATCGATCACGTAGTCAGACGTCTTGATCACGTCGAGGTTGTGCTCGATCACGATAATCGTGTTGCCGGCGTCGGCCAGGCGTCCGAGCACCGCGAGCAGCCGTTTGATATCGTCAAAGTGCAGGCCGGTGGTCGGCTCGTCGAGTATATACATTGTGCGGCCGGTCGCTCGGCGCGACAGCTCCTTGGCAAGCTTGATACGCTGGGCCTCGCCGCCGGACAGCGTGGTTGCCGACTGGCCGAGGTGGATATAGTCAAGGCCGACGTCGCGCAGGGTTTCGAGCTTCTGGCGGATTGGCGGTACCGAGCCCATGAATTCGACCGCCTCGGCTACGGTCATGTTCAACACCTCGGCGATATTCTTACCCTTGTACTGGATCTCGAGCGTGTCACGGTTGTATCGCATTCCGGCGCAGACCTCGCACGTCACGTACACGTCGGGCAGGAAGTGCATCTCGATCCTGATGATACCGTCGCCCTCGCAGGCTTCGCAGCGTCCGCCCTTGACGTTGAACGAGAAGCGGCCGGGGCCGTAACCGCGAATGCGGGCTTCGGGCAACTGCGCGAACAGCTCGCGAATATGGGTGAAT
>JAJZAG010000105.1 GCA_021799555.1 Deltaproteobacteria bacterium
ATCTCGCGAAGTTTCGGCCAGTATTCCTTGACTGGCGGGACTGCGGCGCCCGACGATCCCATCATCGGCTCGGCAATAAATCCTGCAATCGAATCGGCACCATATTCGAGAATCGTCTTTTCGAGCACGCTCGCGCAGTCGAGGTCGCATCCCGGATAGCGCTTGCCCCAAGGGCATCGATAACAATACGAGGGCGGGATCTTCGGCCAATCGATCAGGACGTGTTCGTAATCGGCGCGCCGTCCGCTACCGCCCGCCGAGAGCGCGCCAAGCGTGTTGCCGTGATAGGAGAACTGGCGTCCGATGATCTTTCGTTTCGACGGCTTGCCGCGCACCTTGTTCAACAGGATCGCGAACTTGAGCGCTGCCTCGACCGCCTCAGAACCGCCGCTGGTAAAGAAAAAGCGGTCGATTCCCGGCGGCGTCCATTGCGCAAGCCGCGCGACCAGCGCTTCGCGCTCCGGCGAAGTCCAAACCGGTACGATATAATCGAGTTTGGCGATCGTACGTCGCGCGATCTCGGCGATCTCCTGGCGCCCTTGCCCGATATTGACCACCACAGCGCCGGCGCCTCCGTCCAGGATCTTGCGCCCATCGGCAGTGAACAGCCAAGGTCCCTCGGCGCGCTCGATCGCAATCGGCTCATGCGGTCCGCGAATGAACATCGCTTGTTGATGCGGCATGCGGCAATAATAAGCGCCCGCGTTCAACTTGACAAACTCACCCCCGCAACCATACGACCTCCGATTCGTTGGCGCCGCCGTAATGCGAATCACCTCCGAAATCTGATATTCCTTGCCAAGCATATTTATCGGTGCGTACCGCGGCGGGAGGCAGGCAAGTTAAGCAATCGGACCGTGAACTTGTGAGCGCGATTGCACGCGGTGACGCCGCCGCGTTGAAGGAACTCAACTGCCGCTTCGGCAGCATGCGGATCGCGCTCGCACCATGGTCGGGTACCGCGAGAAGCCCAAGCACGGCCGCAACGACGCCGACGCGATCCGCCCGCCCACGATGCGCTGGGTCACGGCCCAAGAGCGTCGCTCAGCAGGATCTGCTCGAACTGCATCGGGTCGCATCCGCCGGCTGCGCCAGCGGATCGCGCTGAGCCGCTAATCACGACCACTTCAACGTTTGCCTCAGAGCCGGGACCATACATGACAATGCAGAGGAAGAGAGAATTATGTCGGCGCAGACGGAATTGCGGTGCTTCACGCGGTACGGTTCGCGTTTCCTTGGAGGGCTGGAAGAAATTGTCGGGCGTCCGTATCATAGGATGCTTATGACGTACTTGAATTTGGCGACAGGCGCGGCGCGGCGGGTTTGGCTACTTGGGGTAATAGCCGCGGTTGGGTGCGTGTTATTGATCGCGGCGGCGCAGAGTGCGGTTGCGGCGGCGGGAGATGCGATTCCAAATAATCCCGCGCGCGATCAGGCGGTCAAGATTTATTTGCAGAAGAAGTTTCGGATTCCGTCGATCACTGAAATTCAGCTCGGACCGCTCGAGCGCACCGGAATCGACGGTCTGTATGGGCGCAGCGTCACCGTAACGAACGAGCAGGGGCAGACGGCGCGCGTCGTGATGTTCACTAACGCGGGCGAGACCAAGGCGATTATTGGGCAGTTGCTGGATCTGGAGGCGGATCCCTGGGGGCGGACCGATATGAGGATGGTGCATCTGGACGACCGCCCTACCCTCGGTCCTGCCGACGCGCCGGTCACGATTGTCGAGTTCGCCGACTTCGAGTGTCCGTTCTGCGCGCATGCGTTTGGCGAGCTCGAGACGCTCGCGAATTCGACCTACAAGGGCAAGATCAGGGTCATCTTCAAGAATTATCCGCTCAACGTACATCCGTGGGCGCGGACGGCGGCGCTTGGTGCGGAATGCGCGCGTTTGCAGAATCCGGAAGCGTTCTGGGACTTTGCCCGCTATTACTACTCGAACCAGGGACAGATCACGCCGCAGAACGTGCAGCAGAAGATCGACGCGGAGGCGGCCAAGCTCTCACTGGACGGCACTGTCCTCAAAGCGTGCATGGCTGGAAAGCAGGCGGCGGCGCGTATCGCGCAAGATCAGGCTGACGCGAACGCGGTTAAGGTTTCATCCACGCCAACATTTTTTATCAACGGGATTTCGGTGGTGGGATTGCCCGAAGGCAAGGTTTTCAATTTTGTGATCGATTCGGAGCTGGCGAAAGCGGGCGCGCACAAGGCGTCGGCGTCGGCGAAATAGCCGCACGGCTGGCCTCGCGCCGCCTCTGGTTTCAATATCGCGCCGGGAAGCGCTGAGCAAGAAAGCTCGCCGGGCCGTCATTTCAGAAATGAATTTGTCTCGAGAACCGTATCGCTGAAGGCTATTTCGATTGCGCGGGCGATGATGCGGGCGACGAAACATTCGAGGGGGCTGACAGCGCTCCGGGTGCCGGCGCCATCATGACCGGCATCGCACCGGCGCTTGCCGCGGCCGACGGCGATTGCGGGCCGGCCGGATGCGGACCGGCGCCAAGGGCCGCGAGCGATTCGAACACTTCGCCACGGCGGCGGGAGTATGGACGAGCAGACAGGAACGCGCGATAGCTCCGAATCGCGCCTTCCTTGTCACCCCGCTCCGCTAAAATTCGTGCATAGGCAAGCATCGCGCTCGACTGCTCGGGACCGGGGACACCTGCGGCCTGTTGATACGCGCCCTGGGCCTTTGCGAGATCGCCCATCCGCTCGTAAACGACGCCGAGATCCATCATCGCGATACTCGAGAAAGCTGGATCATGGAAATCTGCGACGAAGGCGATTAGCGCGTCGCGCGCCTTGAGCATGTCGCCGGCGCCGAAAAAAGCTTGGGCGAGGTAGAACCGGGCGAGTTTGCCAATTCGCCGGTTTGGTTCGGCGGCGGCGAGCTTGCTGAAGGCGTCTTCGGCGGTTTGGTACTGTTTGGCGCTGAGCGCGGAGAGAGCGCTGTAGAAGGCGTCGCCGGCGGCGCGGTCGCGGGCGCGCTCGTAGGTGTAGGTGCCGAAGGCGATCCCGGCGGCGACGAGCACGACGATAGCCGAGACAATCACCTGGCGGAGGTTTCCGAGCAGGAAATCCTGCGCGCTTTCAACGATAGTACGGAACTCATCGGGCTGCTTGAGTTCCTTGCGGCTGATTTTATAGCGCGATGGCGGCATATGGGCGTCTTACTTGACAGGCGCCCGCCGCCTGCGGGAAACAGCAGGGAGTCGCCGGGCGCGCGGCCTAAAGCCGCGAGCTGGGAGTTTGCTACATCTTGTACTTGAAGTCGTCGGGCGACATCCGCTCGAGGATTTCGGACCATTTGTCGCGCGAGACGCCGGCCAGGTTTTGATCGGCGCCGGAGGGTTCTGCGTGAGAGTCGGCTTCACGCAGCTCGCTTGAGTCCTCGAGGACCTTTTTGGCGACGTAGATGGGCGATTTGGTACGGATGGCGACGGCGATTGCGTCGGAGGGGCGCGAGTCGATCTCAAGCGACCTGCCCTCACGGGTTTTGAGGATCAGGCGTGCGAAATAGGTGGTGTCGCGCAGCTCGGTGATCTCGGCAGCTTCGACATTGGCGCCAAATTCAGCCAGGAGGTCGCGAATCAGGTCGTGGGTCATCGGGCGCTGCGGACGAATACCTTCCTGCTCGGTGGCAATCGCATTGGCTTCGAGCGGACCGATCCAGATAGGCAGATTCATCCGATTGTCGGGATCCTTGAGAACGACGATAGGCAATTTACTGTTGGGATCGAGGGCAATTCCGCCGACGATCATCAAAATGAAATCTTCTCTATGCGCGGCCATCAAAGGGCTCTCTGGAACGTGGAATTGAAGGCTTGCCGAGCGTCCTCGCACCGCCTGCCCGCCTGCCTTGGATTTTATCTTGGCCCAAAGGCGGGCGGTGGTCAACCAAAGGGCGGCGAGCGCGTTTTTGAGGCTCGCGATCAGCGAACCACGAGGCGATCGACGACCCGGTAGAGCTGGTTGAGATTGCGGCACTCTTCGACCATGTCGCAGTGGAGCTGGTAACGGTCCATCTCGCTGTCTCCGAAGCCCCAGGTATTGCGGCTTTCGGGGTTGAGCCAGATGACGCGTTTGGCGCGCCCGCGAATTTCGCGCAAGCACCAGTCGTGCGGCAGATTATAGTTGTTGCGCGCGTCACCGAGCACGATCACGGTGGTCCGCTTGTTAATCGCGCCGATATGGTCGGAGACGAAACTGCGGAACGCGTAGCCGAAATTCGAGTGCGCGTACACGTTAATGATATCGCCCTTGAGGGCGACATCCAAGGCGTCTTTAATATCGTTGGTACGGAACTGTTCGGTGACCTCGCCGATGTCACTGACGAAGATGAAGCTGCGCACGCGTGAGTAGAGGTCCTGGAGCGAATAGACGAACTGGAGCATGAAGCGGGAGGCATTGCGGACGGAATCGGATACGTCGCAGAGGATGACGACCTGGGGTTTTTCCTTTTTGCGCTCTTCAAAGCGGAGCTTGAAGGGAACGCCACCGCAATCCATGTTCTTGCGCAGGGTTTTCTTGATATCGAAGCGGCCCTTTTTGGCGTGCTTGCGGCGTACCGAAATGACGTTCTTGAGCCGCATCGCGAGCTTCTGAACGGCCTCCTGCATTTTTTTCAGCTCGTCCTCGCTGAGATAGTAGAAAGACTTCTCTGCGATCTGGTTCATGCGCTGCTCTTCGCGCTGGCGAATATCGCGCTTTTCGCGCTCCATGCGGACGTAGCGGCGAATAATGTCTTCGAGGGCCTTTAAGCGGCGCTCGAGATATTCCTCCATTCGCGCCTTCATCGCCGCGCCGAGATCCATTTTTTCGAGTTGCTCGCGAAGCTCCTTGATCTCGGCTTCAATCTTGTCGAGTCCGAGTTCACGCGCGAGTGCTCGAGCGAAGTAGTTTTCTTCGATCGTGCGCTCGATACCTTTGAGGCGTGCGGCGCGCGCGGCCTCGCGCAGCTTTTTTTCCATCGCGCCGGAATTGTTCTGGAGGAGTTGCTTGGCAAGCTCGGAAAGGTTCTTGCCCTCCTTCTTGAGCATCTTCTCGATTTCGTCAAGGAATTTCTGGAACTCCTGATCGGACATCGAGAGCGCGTCCTGCACGGCCTTGCTGGCCTGCTTGATGATTTCGCCGAGGCCGGAGAAGTAGACGTCGAACAGTTCCTCGAAGACCGGCAATTCAGTCGAGCGCTTGATCATCGTCGAGCGCAGGGCGGCGCGGAACGCGTCGCGTTCGGCAAGGCCGGTCAGCTCTGAGGCGCTGAAGGCGTCGAGCGTTTCGGCGAGCGAGACGCGCACGCCGTTGTCGCGCAGCAGTTTGGCGAATTCGACGAGTTTTTCCTGCATCGGGAACTTATCCTACAAGATTCGGTTCTCCGAAAGCTCGGCGCGCACACTGAACACGCGAGCGTTCGCTCGCTGAGCGAGAGTTTTCGCTGCGCTCGGGATGACCGCCCGGGTACGGTTTGCGGTCAATTTAGTAAATCCTTGTCGCTGCTGCCTGCGGCCTCAGTGCCACGGCGGGCGCGAACGCGGCGCACGTAATCTTTGAGTTCTTCCTGCGCTTTGCGTACGTCGCCCTCATATTTGACGATGGTGTCGAGGGTTTCATTGACCAGTTCTTGATCGAGGCTTTCGACGTTAAGCAGGGTCAGCGCTTTGACCCAATCGAGCGTCTCGGAAATGCCGGGAGTTTTCTTGAGATCGAGTTTGCGTAGCGACTGGACGACGGTAACGACCTCGTCGGCGAGCTTTTTGGCCGCTTCGGGAACCTTGAGCTTGATTATTTCGAGCTCCTGCTCGCGGCTGGGGAAGTCGATATACAGATGGAGGCATCGGCGCTTGAGCGCGTCGGACATCTCGCGCGCATTGTTCGAGGTTAGAACGACGAGCGGGATGTGCTTGGCCTTGAGCGTGCCGAGCTCGGGCACCGAGATTTGAAAATCGGAAAGCAGTTCGAGCAGGAACGCCTCGAATTCGGAGTCGGATTTGTCGATCTCGTCGATTAGAAGTACGCACTGGCGGTCGGAGCTGATCGCCTTCAGCAGCGGACGCGGCAGCACGAAGCGCTCGGAGAAGAAGACTTCGTCTTCTTTGGCGATTCGATCAACCGCCTCCTTGAGGCCACGCGCGCCGGTCAGGACTTCGCTGATCTTGTCCTTCAATATCTGCGTGTAGAGAAGCTGCTTGGCGTACTCCCATTCGTAGAGCGCCTTGCCCTCATCCAATCCTTCGTAGCACTGGAGGCGGATCAACTCGTTGCCGAGCGAGGCCGCGAGCACCTTGGCAAGATCGGTCTTGCCAACGCCGGCAGGTCCCTCGACGAGGACCGGCTTGCGCAGCGAAGTCGCAAGGTACATCACGGTGGCGATGCGGCGGCTCGCGATATAATTATTTTTCGCGAAACGCTCGATGACGTCATCAATCGATGAAAACATCCATCCTCCAAAGCAGACGCGGCAGGCGCCCACGCGTGCGCGCGCAGATAAAATTCAATATCACGGCCCGTCCTATTGAGGAAACCCGAGTTTTAAGGCGGCGCCTTTCAGATATGCAGCGCCTCGAAGACCTGCTGGCCGCGCTCGAAGCGCTCGCGCGAGAGCGGCGCGGCGTCGAGCGCGCCGTAGCTGCCGGTCGCGATCAAGTCGGCGAGCGCTTGCCCCGCCCCGTAGGATTGCATCACGCCGCGTCCGCTGAATGAATGCGCCTCGAAGATCCGCGGTGCGGCGCGCCCAACGATCGCGCTGCGATCAGGGCTGACTTCGTAAAGCCCGGCCCATCCGGTCACGTGGCGCAAGCGCTCCATGCAGGACATCCGCGCGAACATCCGCGGCCAGATTTCGGTCTCGAAGAATCCGTCGCCGTCGTAGTTGAAATGGTATCCCGGCGGTTCCTCGGGTGGCGAATATCCGGCCAGGATGTACGGACCCTCGTTGTGGAAATAAACGCCCGAGGTATCGACGATCATCCCGTAGCGTTCGAAATTTGTCGCGCGGCTATCGACGAGGCAGATTTGCCGCCGGATCGGCTCGCTGTAGTTTTTTAATCCCGCAAGGCGGAGCGGGACCGGTGACCATGCGCCGCCGGTGATCGCGATCGCGTCCGCCTCGACATCGAAAAGGCGGCCTGGTTCGGCTTCGCCGGGACCGTCCTCGGTCATCAGGCGGACCAATCCCGCGTCGGGCATCGCGGCGTCGGCCTGCCAGAGTCCAAGGCGCACGGAGCTTTGGCCCGGCTCGATTGAGAGGACATAGACGCGATCGACGAATTGCGCGCCGTGGCGCAGCGCAGCGGCGCGATAATGCTGCTTTAGGAGGTTCGGATTTATCAGTCCGTCTTTGGGCGAAAAGGTTGCACCGGCGATTGCGTCGAGCTTGTCGATTTCGGGCACGCGCTGCGCGACTTGCGTCACCGTCAGAGTCTCGATCGGATGCCCAAGCGAGCGTTGGAGATCAACGTGGTCGAGCGCCTGTGGCCAGGTGTCCGAATCGTAGAGCCATAGGTATCCTTTCTGGCGAAAACCGACTTCGCGGGAGATCGATTCGTAATACTCGATCGAGGCGCGGCATAACCGGATATTTACCGGCTGCCACCACGTGGCGCGGACGCCGCCGGCGTTCTTTTCGCTTGAGCTCAGACGTCCGCTCAGATCGATATCGACCGCGACTGTTTTAAGGCCGCGCTGCGCCGTAGCCATCGCGACCGAGCTGCCGATTATTCCGGCACCGATTAGACATACGTCAAAGCGCTCGCCCGCCCGCATAGCATCACTATATCAGGCTCGGCGACATCTCGCCCGGCTCAGGGCCGGAAGTTGCAGCCGATGCACAATCAGCAGCGGAGCCCCCTCTTGTGTAGGCGCGCGGTTACCTGCCAAGTATGGAATCGAGATGTGTACGCTAGCGATCTATTTCCGGGTGGCACCCGAATGGCCGGTGATTGTTGCCGCCAATCGCGACGAGTTTCTCGATCGCCCTGCCCTCGATCCAACTGTGCTCAATGACGATCCGAACGTAGTCGGCGGCAAGGATTTGCGAGCCGGCGGAACGTGGCTCGGAGTAAACGAGAACGGCGTCTTGTGCGGGTTGCTGAACCGGCGTGCAGACGACGGGGGAAATCCGCGGGCGCGCTCGCGCGGGCTGCTTTGCCTCGATGCCCTGCGCCGTCCGACGGCGGAAGCGGCCGCGCTGTTCGCAGCGGCCGAGAATGGCGCGGATTATAATCCCTTCAATCTGCTGATCGCTTCGCGCGAGGCCGCGTTTGTCGTCTATAACCGGCGCAGCGCGATCGATATGGTCAAGCTTGAGCCGGGGTTGCATATGTTGTCGAATCAGGACGTCAACGACTTCGAGTGCCCGAAGATCAGCCGCTCTTACAACCGCTTCGCCGAGCTTGGAGCGCGCGCGGATTTCCGGCGCGATCCAGTCGCGATGCGCCTAGAACTAGCTCGCCTGCTTGCCGACCACAGCCCGGAACTAGATCCGCGCACCGGCAGGCCGAATTCGCTGTGCCTGCATCTGGATAACTACGGTACGCGCTCGTCGAGCCTGATTTTTCTGGGCCGCGAGCCCGGTCATGTCGAGCATTTCTTCGCCGCCGGCGCCCCCTGCAAGACCGCATACGCGCCTGCGGCTATCCCGCGGACCGGCAGTCACGGCGCGGCTCAGGGACGGTAGAAACCGACAAGACCCGCGATGACGAAGCAGATGATGGCGATCGCTCCGGAAGCAAGAAAAATCGAAGCGAGAAACGGCGGCTCGATTACGAAAAACATGACCACACCCGCGACCAGCGCAACGACGCTTGCGATTATCGCCACGGCGACGCACATCCTGCGCAATTGCATCGACACACTCATCGCGAGCGTCCGAACCTGAGAGAAGGATTTACGCGGCCCTTGGCGCCTGTTAGAGAACTCCGGATGAACATCTCGCGCAACGCCCGTATTCGACTCGCCGCATTCAGCGCGCTGATTGTCGCTGCCGCTTTCTCCATCGCGCCGCGGCTGCGCGCGGAATCCCTCCTCCAACCGGGTGCGGGCACCCTCGGCCAGGCGGACCTCAACTGGCAGCAGCGATTTCTCGGAATTCTGCCGCTGGTCAAGCCTGACCCGAAAGATCCCGTCGTGGTCACCGTGGATGGCCATCCCATTACCGCCGCCGAGATTACCGACTATGCGCATACCGAGCGGCAGATGATCAATGCAACCTCGACCGAAGAAACCAAGGCAGTTTACAAGGACGCGACCGAGAACCTGATTAATCGCCAGCTTCTGATCGATGAAGCGGAGCGACGCAAGATTCAGATCCCCGACCCCGAGGTTGCCGAACGCGCGCGCGAATTCAACGTCACCGGCGGCGGTTCCGCTCCGATACCGGGTTCGGCGCCCGATCCGCAGCTTATGGCCGCAGTGCGCGGCTCGATGATGATCGAAAAGATGCTCGACGACGAGTTCCGCGCGCAGAAGGTCCGACCGACGCCCGCGCAGATAAAAGATTACTACGACCAGCATCGCGACCTCTTCATCAAGGATCCGGGCGAAGTAAGGATTTCGCACATCGCCGTTAAATTGCCGGATAATCCGACCGACGCTCAAAAGGCGGCCGCGCATGCGAAAATTCTGAAACTCTACAAAGAGGCGCAGCACAGCAAGGACTTCGCCGCACTGGCAAAGGCTAATTCAGAAGACAGCCAATCAGCCCCCAAGGGGGGAGACCTGGGCTACTTCCATCCGGGGCAATTGCCGCCGATCGTGGAAAAACAGGTCTTCGCTACGCCGGCCGGGCATCTGACCGAGATCTTCGAATCCAATCTCGGCTTCAGTTTTATCAAGGTAACCGAACGCCGCGGCGAGACGTTCGCGACGCTCAAGGAAGCGACGCCCAAGATCGCGATGGTGCTGCTTGACTACAACGAAGACGCGGTGGTCAAGAAGATGCTCGAGCATTTGGCGCGCAAAGCGAAGATAGAATTCCACAAACCGCCCTCCGGCGCGAACCCTCCCGCTGGCGGCTAGGGAACCTACGCATAATCTACTGGAGTTGGCCAAGAGCAGCGCGCGAGGAGAAAGAATCCCGGGAGACTTGCCGCGCGGATCGTCTTCACCTTTACAAAAATCGCGAGCGCAGTTGTTTCCTAACCCGGGCGATGCACATAGCGGGTCGGATCGGGAATACGCGCTGCGGCGAAGCCTGCGACGCGCTCCGCGCATTTGGTGCATCGCCCGCAATGCAATGTGCCACGCGGGTTCGCGCAGGTGAGCGTGAGATCGAGACGCAGCGCCCTGCCCTTGCCAATCACCTGCGCCTTGGTCATACCGGCGAAGGGCGTGACGATGCGCAGCGGCAGCCCGATACCAAGAGCGACGGCGCGTTCGACAGCGCGGAAAAACTCGGGTCGCGCATCAGGAAACGGATTCGATTCCAGCGGCGCGAGCGCGATCTCGCCAATCTTGCTTTGTGCGCAAAAGACCGCCGCCTTGACGAGCAAGCTCAGATTGCGTCCGACGATATAGTTGGATTCGACTTGCGCCGAGAAACCCGGAACCCCGCGGCCGGTAACGCTCCAATGCGAACCGGCAACGTCGGTCATCGGAGATTCGAGCACCGCAACGCTCTTGAGGCGCGGGTTTCTTAGCGCCGCGATGAATTTCCGCAACACCGAAAGCTCGGCGCGCTCCCACTTAAGTCCCGCGCGAACGTAGATCGGGAAAACACGGCGGCCACGGCGTGCGAGGTCGGCAAGCATCACCGAACTGTCCAGGCCACCGCTGGCGAGGACCGCGATCCTGCCGCGTACGGGATGGATCCGGAAACTTTTCACGCGAGCAATCGGCCGCCGTCGAGCACGAT
>JAJZAG010000106.1 GCA_021799555.1 Deltaproteobacteria bacterium
GATCGGAGCGCCGTCGAGGTCGTGACCCACAGTACTACCGGTGACCGCGAACCCGAGCCCGTCGAGAAACTTGGCGGCATCACGTGGTGCCTGATTTCGCGAGCGGCTGCCGTAGCTACTGACGATTAGGCTGCCGCGGCGCGCGACCGCGCCATTGAGCAGGCGCACCAGATATCGGCGCTGGTATTGCTCCGGCACGAACTCGAGCAGCGTGTGCACGTAGTTGTATTGACGACGAGGTTGCCACTCGAAGGCGTTGGCGACATCGAAATTTGCGGCAAATCCGGGCAGGCGCCGACGCGCCAGGTTGATAAGCTCGGGGAGAAGATCGATTCCATGGGGTTCGATTTCGATGCCGCGCGCGGTGCCCCACGCCATCAGTGATTCCAGCAACATTCCGTTGGCGCATCCGATGTCGAGGAAGCTTCCGCTAGAGGTGACGGCCGCGAGAATCGGCTCGCGCGCAAGCCGCCAGCGTTCCGGTGTGCTGCTATAGCCAGATTGACGCAACGGTTCATCGGTCCGGAGATACCTATCGCGATACAGTCGCGCTTGCGTATCGAACCAATCGCGCAGGTCGGTTTCGCGGTCCCTCATCGGCATCGCCGATCAATCCGCTTCGAGCATCACTATTGCGGCCGCCGCCATGCCGTCTCCACGGCCCAGTGCGCCGACGCCTTCGGGGCTCGAGGCCTTGACGTTGACGCGGTCGAGGGTGGTTGAGATCGTCGCGGCGATTCGTCCGCGCATCGTGTCCAGATGCGGTTTGAGTTTGGGCGCCTGCGCGAAGATCGTCAGATCCGCGTTGCCCATGCGCCAACCGCGCGCCTTCGCCATCGCCCAAACCTCGGCGAGCAGCTTAAGGCTGTTGGCGCCGGCGTAACGCGGATCGGTATCGGGGAAATGGCGGCCCAGGTCGCCCTCGCCGATCGCGCCCAATATTGCGTTGGCGAGTGCGTGCGCGGCGACGTCGGCGTCGGAGTGACCGGCGAGGCCTTTGTCGTGAGCGATCTCGACGCCGGCCAAAATCAGTTTGCGACCGGCGGCAAGCGGATGAAAATCGAATCCCTGTCCTATTCGATAGCGCATCGCAAGTTACCCGAAAGCCTCGTCGCGGTCGCACGGCAATCGCACGGCATGCGCGGCGGCGCCTGCCGCGTTGACAATGGCCGTTCGGCCAAGCAAGCTTTGCTCAGATTACGCAGCAAGGAGTAAGCGGTCATGCCTGCATTTGCCAAAAACCCGAAAATTATCGTTGGCACGATCGTGGTCCTATGGGTGATCTACGTGATCTGGGCGAATATCCAGCCGCAGCCGGTTGATATTTATCTGTTCCCCTATTTTCTGAAGCTGCAAATACAGCTTTCGGCGATTATCCTTGGTTCGGCAATCTTCGGCGCGATCCTTACAATCGCTATTCGCTATTTCTGGTCGCGGCGCTCTTCGAAGAACGCATCGTCGCCTGCTTCCGCGGCGAGCCGCAGCACAGTAGCCTGAGCGCCCTTGCGGAGAAGGGTTAACGCCGCCGGCCCGATCAGCAGGCCATCGGCGCGCGAGAGCGAGCTCAGAATTCCAGAGCCTTGATTTCCGGTCGGTGCGGCGACGAACTCGCCGCTTTCGCGCGCGAGCCTGACCCGGACAAACTCGGTCAGATTATTCGCGAGCTTGATATCGGCGCTGCATCGGACCGTCACGCGCGCAAGTCCAGGGTCGTTACGCCCCGACATCCGCCGTAGCGCCGGACCGACGTAGAGATAGAAGCAGACCAACGTCGAAACGGGGTTTCCCGGCAACCCGAATACCGGCCGCGTGCCGATCGTTCCATACTTGAGCGGACGCCCGGGTTTTTGTGCTACGCCGTGAAACAGCGTGCGCATCGCGAGTTCGTCAAGAACGACTTTGACGAAATCGAACTGCCCGACTGAGACTCCGCCCGTCGAGAGCACAACGTCGAAGGCCATCGCCTCTTGGAGCCGCTCGCGGACCTCTTCCCTGGTGTCCCGCGCGACACGCAGAATTGCAGGGTCGCCGCCAGCCTCGCGGATCGCGCCCGCCAATGCATAGGCACTCGAGTTGACGACCTGCGCGCCGGCGGGCCGCTGGTCGATATCTACCAACTCGTCGCCGGTCGCGACGATCGCGACGCGCGGCCGCCGATAAACGGCGACCATCGCGCGGTTCAACGACGCAAGCATCCCAAGGTCGGCCGGCGTGAGCACCTTTCCCGGTGACATGACAAGCTCATCGGTATGAAGATCCTCGCCGCGCAGGCGGATGAACGCCGCCGGTTCGACCGGTGCGAGAATTTCCACCACCGCGCCTTCACCGCGCGTACGCTCGACGGGCACTATCGCATCGGCGCCGGAAGCGATCGGCGCGCCGGTCATCGTTCGGGCGCATTGGCCGGCGCCAATCCGGCGCGAGGGCATCTTGCCCGCAGGCACGGTCTCAACGACCTCGAGGTTGATCGGGTTCACCTCGCTGGCCGCGACGACATCGGCGGCGCGCACTGCGTAACCGTCCATCGCGGAGTTATCGAACCCCGGAATGTCGCGAGGCGAGCGGAGCTCCTCGGCCAGGACGCGGCCGAGACTATCGAGAGTCGGGATTCGCTCGACGCCGAGCGATCCCACCGACGTGAGGACGATTTGCAGTGCATCGTCGGCGCTAATCATCGTGAGGCAAGAATACGCATCTTCGCGCCCGATGAGAACCTTAGCGATGCGACAAAACGGTCAAGAGGTTGTAAGGCGCCGGCGTGAGGGCAGGATGGCAGCCGCTACGGGGGGCGGGGAGACGCGAAATCAGTACGCCTTGGCGGTACGCAGGATCGGGATACGCAGGCTGTAAGTGTGAGCGTACGGAGGAACGCGATCGCGAAGAATCGCAGGGTTCAACTCTTTGAGCTGCCGAAGTGGGATGCCGTACTTGTGCGCCAAGGCGGTGAGTTTTGTCCCACCGCGAACCGAGAGTGCGCTGTACGAAGGCGCCGCGTCATAATTGACGTTGCCGATCCCGTAGGCTGCTGCATTGTGCGCGATAAAGGCAACCGCCATGAACCTTGCCAGAAGGCATTGAGTGTCATGCGGCAAGCGAGCCATATAGCGGTTGAAACTCCCACCCCGCATCACCCAATAGCGATTTATCGCAAGGTCGCCCCGGTTCCACCCGACCACCGCGACTCGCCAGTCATAGCCTGCTGCGTCGTGGAGATCCGCTAGATACTCGGCAGCGGCCCGGGTTGAAAGAATAGGGTCGCGGCGTTCATCAACCCAATGGTTTACGCGAAGGCCGTATCTTTTGGCTGTGCCTTTAGTGAACTGCCATGGACCTTTGCCGCGGCGCGAGAACTCGCTTTCCGCGAAGGCAAGGTAGACCAAGTCTTCAGGAACTCCATAGGACCGCATCACGCGGACCATTTGGGGCAGATACGGCCTACTGCGCTTGAAGCTACCCTCGAGCGTTCCCGGTTGATTGAGGTATTCGTCAACGTATCGCTGTACGATGTGATTGAGAAGAATCGGGAACGGCTCGACGCGTCTAGGCGGCGCAGTGATAAAAGAAGGTCCGGCAGACGCGGTAGGCGCGCCAAGATTCTTTTGTGGAACCTGGATTATATTGGTCTGAGGGGCTGTGTCCTGGGGTTTGCTGGGAGCGCCAAGAGCCGCGATCGCGGGGTTCTGCGGCTCCCATCCCGGGTCGATACCTTGCGCGGCCGAGCATAGCTGAACGCCAGCAATCGCCGGAATCAGCAGTATAGCCGCAACGACCGAATATCTTCCGTAGCCTCGAATCATTCTCCACCCGCGTTCCGGTCAACCCTAACTGCTGAGGCGCGAGTATTCAACCCGAAAAATCGAATAATCCGATAAAAAAATCTTATGTTACCAAACAACCAAACTTCAATGTCGATGAGTGTCACCCGAGGCGACTCGCAAATAATGGAGTCTCCGAAGCCCGGTTGACGAGGCGTCAACTTGAAGAGTGCGGCTTCGATACGATCGCAATGATGTGGTACTTTGGTCACAAATCAGAGCAGTGGTCGAGTCACGCATCCGGGAGAGGACTCCGAGCAGGGATGTGTAGTTGAAACTTTGGCGCGACATAATTGACAGCCTGCCGGACGCAATAATCGTGCTGTCCGATGCTATTGAGCCGTTAGCAATAAATCCTGCCGCGGAAACGATGCTTGGTGCGTCTTCTTTCACGCGGAACCAACTCGGCGACCTTCTCGAGCATAATCCTTGGTTGGACAAGATGGTGCGCAACTGCCTGAAAACCGGGCAGAGTTTCGCTGCCCCGGACGCTGTCTTAGGGTTGGGTCCGCAATCGGTTACGGTGCGAACCGAGGTCTCCCCATTGCTTGCCGAAGACGGAAGGACGCAGGGCGCGATTATCCAATTGCGTGACCTGACGCATCAGAAGAGCGCAGCGGAGGTTACCAATCCAGTCGAACTAAGCCTGCGGCTTTCGCCGGCCGGTCTTGCACACGAGGTCAAAAATCCCCTGACCGGAATCAAGGGCGCGGCGGAATTGATTGCCGCGATGTACCCGGCCGAACCTCGCGTGCAGCAATACTATGGCGTGATTCGTGACGGGGTGAATCGAATTACCTCCTTGGTCGAGCAGGTTCTCGCGGTCAGCGCGCCGCAACGCCTGGCGGTCGAGCCGGTCAATATCCATCAGGTGTTGCATCAAGCGTTGCGGATGGCTGGGTTGTACCCGAATGCGCCCGACGCGGTCCGGATCGAGCAGGATTTCGACCCGAGCCTGCCCGATATTCAAGGTGATTCGGTGGCGCTCGAACGCGCCTTCCTTAACCTCTTGAAGAATGCCCGCGAGGCCGTCGCTGAATCGGGAACGATTCGGCTGCACACGCGAATTGAGACGGAATTCCGGATGGCCACCGGCGGGCAGCATCTCCAATTCCTGCGCGTCGAAGTCAGCGATAATGGGATTGGTATCGCAGAAGATGCACTTGCGCACCTATTCACGCCATTCTTCACGACCAAACCCTCCGGAACGGGTCTTGGCTTGGTGTTGAGCCAGCGCATTATAGCTTTACACGGTGGTAGACTATGGGCGACGCGCGGTGGAATTCGGCGCAAGGGTGATACTTCCGACACTTCGGTGGGCGTGACGTTTAAGGTAACCCTCCCGATCGGTACACGCTCGCAATCCGCGCGTGGCGAGCTCAGCCACGATGACTCGCAGCGCAGCGGCGGATAAGATTGCAGGGATATCACGATGCCATCCGCTGAAGCTGAACGTCATGACGAAAACCCTGCCGCTATGGCCTCGTCGGCAGCGATTCTGATCGCTGACGACGACCCTGCGATTCGTCTTGTTCTGCGCCATCGCCTCGAAGCCGAAGGCTACGCGGTCGAGGAAGCCGCCGACAGCGCCGCGGCGCTCGAGGCGCTGCGTTCGAACCGTTTCGACGTCGCGATAGTTGACATCATCATGCCCGGCGCGGGCGGGCTCGAGGTTCTGTCGGCAGCCAAGGCCCAGGAGGTTCGCACCCTGGTCATCGTGGTGACAGCGGCCAGCACGATGAACAACGCGGTCGAGGCGATGAAGCGCGGGGCGCACGATTACCTGACCAAGCCGTTCGCCAATCTCGATCTGGTCGCCGCAGCGGTGGGCCGCGCGCTCGAGATTGCCGCGCAGGCGGCGGATCTCGACCGGCTCAAGAACGAAGTCGGCCGCCAGCTGGTCGGCGGCGAGATTATCGGACGCAGTCCGGCGATGCAGGAAGTTTATAAGCTCGTCGGCCGAGTCGTGACCAACGACGCAACTGTCCTGTTGTCGGGCGAGAGCGGAACCGGCAAGGAGCTGGTTGCGCGGGCGATCCATTTCAAGTCGGCGAGGTGGCGGGCGCCGTTCGTCGCGGTCAACTGCTCGGCGATTCCGCAGGGTCTGCTCGAAAGCGAACTCTTTGGGCATGAGCGCGGCTCGTTCACCGGCGCAAGCGAGCGGCGCGCGGGGAAATTCGAGATGGCGGAGAGCGGGACGATCTTCCTCGACGAGATCGGCGATCTCCCGCTCGAGTTGCAGCCGAAACTGCTGCGCGTGCTCCAGGAGCGCGAGTTCAACCGCGTGGGCAGCGTCGAAACCCTCAAACTAAAGGCGCGCGTGATCGCGGCCACCAATCAGGACTTGCAGAGCCTGGTTGCGGCGCGAAAATTCCGCGAGGATCTGTACTTCAGGTTGCGCGTGATTCCGATCCAGATGCCGGCGCTGCGCGAACGGCGCGAAGATATTGCCGAACTAACCGACTACTTTGTCGGCAAAGCGGTGCGCGAGATGGGCGCGCGGGTCGCCGCGATCAGTCCCGAGGCGCGCGCCAAGCTCGCCGCGCATAGCTGGCCCGGCAACGTGCGGGAGCTCGAGAACACCGTGATGCGCGCGGCGTTGCTCGCGCCCGGCAACACGATCCGCGAAGAGGATATAGAGCTATCGGGTGGCCCCGCCGCTATGGGGGCGGAGGCCGGTGCGTCCGGCTCCGACGGCGCGTCGCTCGCCGCGATCATTGCGGGGCGAATCGCGCAGTGGCTCGACTCCCCGGCCGGCGGCGAGCCGCGCGATTTATACGAGAAAATGATCGGTGAGATTGAACGTCCACTAATCGAAATCGCGTTGCGCCGCAGCGGCGGCAATCAGGTCAAGGCGGCGCGGATGCTGGGGCTTAATCGCAACACGCTGCGCAAGAAGATCACAGATCACAAGATCGTGCTGACCAAATATCCAACCTGAGCATTGCGATGCTGAAGCTTGGATCGCAGTTTTACGCGGTCGCCGACCCGGCTGGCGGACACGACCCGGTCGAGCTCGCCGAGACGCTGCTCGCCGCCGGAGCGCGAATCCTGCAACTACGGCTGAAACACGCTTGCGGGCGCGATTTTCTGGCGGCCGCGCTCGCGATCGCGCCGCGATGCCGCGCGAGCGCCGCGCTCTTCATCGTCAACGACCGCGTCGATGTCGCGATTCTATCCGGCGCCGACGGCGTGCATCTCGGGCAGGACGATCTTCCGATTGCTCCCGCGCGCAAGTTGATCGGCCCGGACAAGATTATCGGCATCTCGACGCGCGACGTAGCGACCGCGCTCGCGGCGCAAGAAGCCGGCGCTGATTACATAGGCTTTGGCCCGATGTATGCGGGCGGGCTCAAGAACACTCAGCGCGGGCAGGGACTCGACAATCTGCGCGCGGTCCGCGCGGCGGTTAAAATTCCGATCGTCGCGATCGGAGGGATTACCGAAGCTACGATGTCCGAAGTGCTCGCCGCGGGGGCTGACGCCGCCGCGATAATCAGCGACGTGGTGAAGTCGCCTGACATTCCCGCCAAGGTGCGCGCGCTGCTCGCGATTAAACCTTCGCGCGCAAGCCAATAGTCCTGCTCAAGCAGTCGCCGCCGCAGGAGCCATCAGCGCCTGTTCGGCTTCGAGCGGACGGCATGATCGTGTCGCGAGCGCGCCGAGTACGCACATCGCCGCGAAAATCTCGAACGCAAGCGCGTAGCTGCCGCTCACGTCGAAAATCCGCCCGGCCAACACCGGGCCAACCGCTGCACCGATTGTGTTGAATACTCCCGCAATACCGCCGATCGAGCCGAACCGCTTCAGTCCCATCGAATCCGCCGTCAACAGCGGCAGCAGCACCAGCGGTGCGCCGAGCGTCAACCCGTACAGCAGCATAAACACCGGCACCATCGCGCGGCTCGCCAGTCCGAGCGCAAGCAGCATCGCGACTCCCTGAATCGAGAAATTCACCGCCAAGGCCACGCGAGCGCTGACTCGATCGGACACCGTGCCCATGACAAGCTTGCCGCCCGCGGCGAGCAGAAGTGCAAGACTCGCCATCCCGGCGCCGAAAGTTGCGCTATAGCCGAGCCCGATCAGGTAGGTCACCAGATGCAGCCCCGACGCGGCGGCCACGCACGAGTACAGAAACTGCGCGGCTGTGATCATCCAGAACGATCGAGTTCGCAGCGCCTCGGCGAGCTCGAATCCTGGCAGGGCGTCGGCCGACGCCTGCACGCTCAGATGGCGCGCCTCGGGGGGGCGGGTACGCACCATGATAAAGATGAGCGGAATGACGATCACGAGCATCGGCAGCGCGAGCGCCACATAGCCCGCGCGCCATCCACCGAAGTGTTGAATAACGAAGTTGCCCGCCGCGATCATTGCGGCGCCGCCGAGCGCTGTGCCGGCAAACGTGATGCCCATCGCGGCGCCGCGCCGTTCACCGAACCAGTTGGCGATAACCATCGCGCTGGGTAGCAGGGTAGCCGCACCGATTCCGACCCCAAGGACCAGATACGCAAACAGCATCGGGGTAAAAGAATGCGAAACGCTGGCGAGCAAAAATGCTCCGCCAGCCAGGGCGGCGCCTGACGCCATTACGATCCGCGCCTCGATTCTGTCGAGGAGCCATCCGACGAGGGGAGCGCAGAACCCCGCCGACAGCGCGAGCGCACTGGTCAGCCACGCCGTGCGCGCATGGCTCCATCCGAAGTGCCTCACCAGTTGCGGGAAAAATAGAGTGCCAGTGTTGTAGCCGGAACCGAAAACGAGAAATAGAGTGACGAACAAGCTCGCCGCTATATTCCATCCCTGCCGTTCCCGTATCGTCATTAGAACTCCGATCGCGATGCGCTCCGCGCGCAGACCCAGAGCGTGCAAAAACTTATAGCCCACGCGCCGCACAAGCGTCGAGTCTCGTCGAACGCGGGTTGGCGGGCGGAGCGGTATGCCGCAAGGAATTCAGCTCTGTCCGCTGGCGGCAAGAACTTCAGGGGGATTTCAGGCCTACGCGATGCGCAAGTCGCGGCCGGTCATTTCGGAGGGCGCGGAAATTCCCAGAATCGCGAGGAACGTCGGCGCAATGTCGGCGAGGGTACCGCCCGAGCGCAACCGGCCGTGGAAATCGGGATCGACGATGATCAGCGGAACCGGGTTAGTGGTATGTGCGGTGTGCGGTTGGCCGGTTTTGGGGTCGGCCATCAACTCCGCGTTGCCGTGATCCGACGTGACGAGCGCCACGCCGCCGCGTTTTGAGACTGCCGCAAGCACGATACCTAGAGCTTCGTCTGTCGCCTCGACGGCTTTGACAGTCGCGTCGAATTTTCCGGTGTGGCCGACCATATCCGGATTGGCAAAGTTCATCACGACAACGCCGAACCTTCCGCTTTGGATCTCATCGGCGGCGCGGGTTGCGATTTCGTGCGCGCGCATCGCGGGTTCGAGATCGTAGGTTGCGACTTTCGCCGAGGGGATCATCACGCGCTCTTCGCCAGGAAAGGGTTTTTCGACCCCACCGTTCAGGAAGTAGGTCACGTGCGCGTATTTTTCGGTCTCCGCGATCCGCAAGTTGGCGATTCCCGCGCGCGATAAAACCTCGGCGAGCGAATTGTGCACGTCCTCGGGACCAAAAGCGAGCGGCAGCGCGAATGACCTGTCGTATTCGGTCATGCAGACGTAGCCGATTTTCGGCGCTCGCGGGCGCGCAAAACCGCTGAAGTCTTGAAGCGCGATAGCAGCGGTAAGCTGCCGCGCACGGTCAGCCCGAAAATTGTAACATATCACCTGGTCGCCGTCGGCAAGCGTCGTTCGTGCGCCCACTATGCATGGCTCGACGAATTCGTCGTCCTTGCCTGCGGCGTACGAGCGCTCGACGGCGTCGCGCGCTGTACCAGCCGTCGCGCCTTCGCCTTCGACGATTGCGCGCCACGCGCGTTCGGTGCGCTCCCATCGCTTGTCGCGATCCATCGCATAGTAGCGTCCCTGTACCGTAGCGATTCGCCCGCGTCCGACCTGCTTGAGCTTGCTTTCGAGCGCGTCGATAAACGGGAGCGCGGAGCGGGGAGGCTTGTCGCGTCCGTCCAGGACGGCATGGACCACTATATCGTCAAGCCCTTCGTTCGCAGCGAGATCGACAATCGCAAACAAGTGATCGATATGGCTGTGCACGCTGCCGTCCGAAAGCAGGCCCCACAGATGGAGCGTGCGGCGGGAGGATTTGGCGGCGCGGATCGCACCCAGGATCATTTCGTTGCGCGCGAACACGCCGGTCTCGATCGCCTTCGTGATCCGCATCACGTCCTGATAGATCACGCGTCCCGCGCCGATTGTAAGATGGCCAACTTCGGAGTTTCCCATCACGCCCGGAGGCAGGCCGACCGCCTCACCAGAGGCGGCGATCTCCGTGTGCGCGCACGATTTCACAAGCGCGTCCATCACGGGGGTTCGCGCAGCCGCGATCGCGTTGGCTTCGCGCGCGGCGCGCAGGCCCCATCCGTCGAAGATAATCAGCGCCGCGACCGGCGGACGACGGCTCATCGCGGGGCTCCGGCGCGCTTGAAGGCGGAAGCGCCGGGATAGACCGCGCGCGCGCCCAGTTCGCCGGCGATTCGAAGCAGGCGATTATATTTCGCGGTGCGCTCGCCGCGGCTCATCGAGCCGGTTTTAATCTGGCCCGCGCCCGACGCGACCGCGAGGTCGGCGATCGTGGTGTCTTCGGTTTCGCCTGAGCGATGCGAGATAACGCAGGTGAATCCGGCCGCGCGCGCCATCGAAATCGTGGCGAGAGTCTCGGTGAGCGTGCCGATCTGATTGAGCTTGATGAGGATCGAATTGGCGGTTTTTTCCTTGATTCCGCGTGCGAGGCGGTCGGGGTTGGTCACGAAGATATCGTCGCCGACGACTTGAACTTTAGCGCCAAGTTCGCGCGTCAAAAGTTGCCAGCCGGCCCAATCGTCCTCGGCGAGCGGATCTTCGATCGAGACAATCGGATAT
>JAJZAG010000107.1 GCA_021799555.1 Deltaproteobacteria bacterium
ACCGATCCTGAGGTGCGCGCCGCTCGACTCGCCGATTTGTTCCGCACGGTGCTATCGATTCAACGGCGGCTCGGCGAGCCGATTTTCGGTGTGCTCGAAGGCGGCAATGTCGTTGGCGCGGCGATCGTCGCTGGCACTTGGCATACCTCGACCGCGGCGTACCTGGCATTGGGATTGCCAAAGATGCCACGGATGCTTTCGGCATTTGGATGGGGTGGGCTGCGGCGGTCGATCCAGCTCATGGACGTGCTCGAGCATAATCATCCGCGCGAACCGCATCTGTATCTGAACTTTCTTGGCGTGGATCCGGCCTTTCAGCGAAAGCATTGCGGGCAAGCGATGCTCGAACATTTGCGTGAGCTCGCGGTGGAGCGCACCGACGTGACGGGCGTCTATCTCGAGACCGCGACCGAGGCGAACGTCGCCTATTATTCCTCGAAAGGTTATGAGGTACTCGGCGAGATTTACCCGCTCGGCGTCAGGATGTGGCGGATGTACCAGCGCACACGCGGCGAAGTTTAGAGGTCACGGCGCGTTTATCCGTCGCGAAGTCGATCGGCGGCGTTACGCGGGCTGATGGTAGTTACGCGCAAACCATTCGAGGTCCATCCGACGTCAAATCCGACCACGTCGCCTTCTCTGAGCAGCTCGATTCCGGGCATCCTGCCACCGAGGCTCGCGCCGACGATCTGCACGAACGGAAACTCGAAGTAGATCTCACGTCCGCTGTGCGAACGCACGATCCCGCGTCCGCGCGCGCGGTCAAGCCGCAGGATCATCCCCTGGTAGAAATTTCCGGGAAAGCGCTCGTGGTCAAATTCATCCGCCACGTAAATCGAGTAGCATTCGCGCTCGCGCGGGGAAAGCGGTCTTCAAAGTGGCACCGCCGTCCGGAACAGGATGAAGCGGCCTAGCATCTCGCCGACGAGCGCCGCCATCACAGCAATATACAGGAGACCCGTCGCCGCCATCGTCTGGGGAACCTTGAGGGTCTGCCAGGTCATCCAGGTGAGCACCAGCGTTGCGCCGGGGCCGAACAAGATCCGCGCCGCGAGCAGCGCTGCGTGCCGGTCGATCAACCCGGCTACGGCGGTGTGTTCGGGACCGCCAGAGATCGCGAGGATGCCCAACGCGAGGAACAGCGCGGCAAGATCCGCGCACAGCGCCCACGCAAGTACGCGCACGAGTGAACGCAGATATTCGACCGGCAGATTTGGGTCGATCAGATACCAATGCCCGAACATCATGGCGGCGCTGACGGAGCCGAGCATCAGCGACGAGGTGACCGCCGTCAACGCGTACATCATCGCGCCAGCTACGCCAAAGCTCGCCGGTTCGATCGCGAGCATCACGGCGATCACCGCGGTGAATCCTATCGCCAGCGCGGCGGTAAATGCGCGCGCCCGCAGGCGCGCGGTATCGGTCCACAGGGTCACGACGTAGAGACCAGCCGCGATCGAGAAGCTTAGCCACAGCGCGGCTGCGATCGACAGTGCTAATGCGCTGGGCTCTTCGGGATGAGTATGACGCGCTGCCAGCGCCGCAAGTCCAAGCATTGTGATGAATCCCGAAGTGGTGTAAACGCCGGCGCTGGATTTGTAAAAGCCTCGCTCGATTCTGAAAAACGGCGGCACCGCGAGCGCGCACATCCCGCCGAAGGCGAGTTCGCCGAACACGAGCAGGAAGCAGGCGGCGAATTTGGTCACGCGCGCATCATAGCCGCCCGAGCGCGTTTCCCAAAGCCGGGGCGTGGCGGGGGAGATTTGCGAGGAATCGCTATTGCGCGTGGCCCATTGAGATAAGACGGGGCGCAGGCGGGAATGACGATGGAGGCCACTCGACATTTGACCGCGGGGTAATATAATTAAGTATGCCCTGCTAATGGGGTCAAATTGGGGATTATTAAATGATGCGTTCATCCACGGTTCTGAAATTGATGGCGATAGGTCTTGCCTTAACGCTCACGGCCTGCGGCGCGATCGAAGCGCAGCGCCAAGCCGAAGAGCAGAAGAAACAGGTGTTTATTCATCGCGTTGATATGGCCCACATCTGGGTAACCACTGGTGCGCCGCCTCCGGGCAAGCCTTACAGCGTGCTGGGGCCGATCAGTTATACCGTTCCGTTCTCACCGGACGCGATCGATGCGGCGGAGATGAAAGAAAAGCTCAAGAAGATCGCCTACGCAAAATGGCCCGACACGATCGACGCCATTATCAAGGAAAACAGTTCCGTTTCGAACGACGGCTCGACTGTGACCGTGACGGCGCAAGCAATCGCATACGATTCGACAGTTGACCGCAACGCGTTGCACCACATGAACGAGGGGCTGGTGGCGTCGCCGAGCGGGGATTGATCGAAAAGTTTAGACTACGCGGTGCACAGGCGGCTTTGGAGCATTCCAGAGCCGCCTGTTTCGTTGTGAAAGGTATAATTCGGCGCGGGCCGCGAATCAGGCGGGTTCAGCCAGCAACGTGTCGAGTTCGCCGCGCTCATTGAGCGCGCGTAACTCGTCGTAACCGCCGACGATCCTTCCATTTACGAAGATCTCCGGAACCGTGCGGCGGCCGCCCGCGAGCTCGACCATGCGCTCGCGCGTCGCGTCGTCGTCAGTCACGTCGATTTCGGTGAACTCGACGCCCTTGCTCTTGAGCAGACTCTTGGCTCGAACGCAGAAGGGGCAATAGGTGGTAGTGTAGATTTCAACTTTGGCCACGGTCACAAATCCTCGTGATGACATTGTGCGCGAGTCGGATCACGTAGTCCAGATCGCGCGCGCTACGGACTCATTTGAGCGGTGGAACGCTTAGCGGCGTGACGACGTCGATATCAGGCGCGCCATGAATTAACACCCGGCGGCCCGAGATTCTGAGTCGGCCTTCCTGATAGAGCCGGATCGCGTGGGGCAGGATGCGATGCTCCGCTGCTTTGATTCTTTCCGCCAGGCGCGGTTCGTCATCGCCGGGCAGGACCGGAACGGCCGCCTGAATTATGATCGGACCAGTATCGACGCCCTCGGTGACGAAGAACACGGAGCATCCGGTGATTTTGACGCCGTACTCCAGCGCGTCGCGCGGTCCGTGGATTCCCGGAAACGACGGAAGCAGCGAATTGTGTGTGTTGATGATTCTGCCGGGGAATGCCGCGAGCATCACCGGCGACAGCAGGCGCATAAATCCCGCGCAGACGACCAGTTCGACGCCGCGCGCCGTAAATGCGGCGGCAAGCGCGCGATCGAAGTCTTCGCGCGCGCTGAACTCGCGATGGTCGATCGTCAGCGCCTCGATTCCGGCGCGACGCGCGCGGTCGAGTCCCGCGGCGGCGACGCGATTAGAGATTACGAGGCGGATTTCGGCGCGCAAGTTACCGCTTGCGATCGCGTCGATAATTGCCTGCAGATTTGTGCCGGAGCCGGAAATGAGAATTCCGAGTCTGATTGGCGCCCGTCCGGCGCCGCTCTGAGCGCCGCTATCAGGCAAAGTGCACTCCACGCGGGCCGCGGCGAATCTCGCCGGCAATATATGCGGCGTGATTATGGCGCCGCAGATGCGCAATTACGGCTTCAACGTCCGCCGCCGCAACGATCGCCGCCATCCCGATTCCATTGTTGAACGTTCGATCCATCTCGTGGCGCGTGATCTTTCCGAGCCGCTGGATCAGATCGAAGATCGGTGGCACCGGCCACGCTTCGCGTTCGAGGACTGCCATGACTCCGGCGGGCATCACGCGGGGCAAGTTTTCGAGCACGCCTCCGCCCGTGACATTGGCAAGTCCCTTTATGCGGCTGCGATCGAACAGTTCGCGAGCCGCGCGGGCATAAATGACCGTCGGGCGCAAAAGCTCATCACCTAGGGTGCATCCGAGTTCCGCAATCCGCGCGGTGAGCTTGAGCCTGGCGCGTTCGAGCAAAACCTTGCGAGCCAGCGAAAAGCCGTTCGAGTGGAGGCCATTCGAGGCGATAGCGATCACTGTGTCGCCGGGACGGATTTTGCGCGGGTCGGGAATTTTCGAGCGTTCGACAATTCCCACGGCGAACCCGGCGAGGTCGTATTCACCGGGCTTGTAAAGATCGCCGGCCTGGCAGGTTTCGCCGCCGACCAGGCTCGCGCCGGCGAGTTCGCAGCCGCGCGCGACGCCTTTGACGATCTCGATGGCGATCCGTTGGTTAAGCTTTCCAATCCCAATGTAATCGAGAAAGAAGAGCGGGCGCGCCGCGTGGCAAATAATATCGTTCACGCACATCGCCACGCAGTCGATGCCAACGGTGTCGTGGCGGCCGGTGGCGAAGGCGATTTTCAGTTTGGTGCCGACGCTGTCGGTGCCGGAGACAAGGACGGGTGAGCGCATCTTGCGCGCGCTGTCGAGCGTCACCATCGCGCCAAATCCGCCGATCCCGCCGATCACGCGCGCGCCCGCGGTCGCGTGTGAAGTTGGCTGCGCGATTCGGCGGAACATCGGCACCAGCGCCTCTTTGAGCGCGATATCGACCCCCGCCGATTTGTACGTCATCCGCATCGCCATCCGCTGCTTAAGATCCTCGCATTCGAGATACTGGAAACCTATCCAAGAAGGCGGCGGCAGGCCACATCGCGCGCGCGGCGCCGTCCACAACCGAGGCGGATATTCACAGGACGCGCGCAAGTGTGAAAACGTCGACGCTGCGCGCTCCGGCCGCCAGCAGGACGCGCGCGCATTCGTCGGCGGTAGCGCCCGTGGTCATTACGTCGTCGATCAGCAGAATCGAGCGGCCCGCGACGCGATCGGCGCGCGTGACGGCGAAGGCGCGCCGCACGTTGCGCTGCCGAGCGTCATGATCGCGCGCGGTCTGCGCGGCGGTCGCGCGAGAGCGCACTAGCGAGGTTGTGTCGAGGGCAAGGCCGAGGCGGCGGGAGATTTCCTCGGCCATAATCGCGGCCTGATTGAAGCCGCGCCACCATAGACGGGCCCGATGCAGCGGTACGGGAACGATCAGGTCGATCGCTTCGCGATCGATCGGAAGGTCGGCGCCAAGATATTCGGCGAGCGCGCGCCCTGCGGCCTGATCGAGGCCGTACTTGTGCCGCCGGAGCAGGGCGGGCAACGAACGCGGATCGTCCTCGGCGCTTGCGCGGTAGCGCGCGACGGCGCGCGCGCGGCGGAAATGGGGCGGATGCGCGATACATCGGGCGCATCGTGCCGCTCCGGTCGCTGCGGACTCGACCGCGCCTCCGCACACGATGCACAGTGGAGCCGGAAGCGGCTCGGCGCGAGCCAGGCACGCGGAGCACACGCGGAGATTCTTTCCCGGTGCGAGTCGGCAGCCGCAGCCGGCGCATCGCGGGGGATACAGGAAGTCGATTAATTCGGTCAGCACAGCGCTCCAGGTCCCGCTGATGATAGTCCACACCGAATACAGATTACGCTGATTGGATTTCCAAACAATTCCGATAATCAGCGAAACTCGCAGCAGCCTTTGATCCATTCATACGCCTGTGTGGTATAGAAAGGGCATGAAGGGACCGCTTACCGGAATTCGAATAATCGATTGGACGATATGGCAGCAGGGTCCGGTCGCGACGCAGATGCTGGCCGACTTGGGCGCCGACGTGATCAAGATCGAGGAGCGCGACAAGGGCGATCCCGGGCGGGGAATTGTCGCGGTGGCGGGCGCCTCGACCGGCAAGTCGGGTCGCAATTACTACTTCGAGGCGAATAACAAGCACAAGCGGAGCATCGCGCTCGATTTGAAACGTCCTGAGGCGCGCGAGATTGTTTACCGGCTCGCTGCCATCAGCGACGTATTCGCCCAGAATTTCCGCAAGGGTGTCGCCGCGCGGCTTGGACTGGGCTACGCGGACCTGCGCGCGCGCAACGAGCGGATCATCTACGCAAGCGCTTCGGGTTATGGACCGCTCGGACCCGACAGCGGCGAGCCGTCGTTCGATTACCTTGGCCAGGCGCGCTCGGGGATCATGAACACGGCGGGCGTGGAGGGAGACACTCCGGTTTATATCCACGGCGGAATCGCGGATCAGATGGGCGCGGTGATGCTGGCGTACGGCGTAATGGCGGCGCTGCTCGCGCGCGAGCGTTACGGAGTCGGGCAGGAAGTTGACGCTTCGCATTTAGGTTCGATGATGGCGTTGCAAGGACTCAACGTCGCTTCGCGCACAATACATGGCAAGGAATTCAATCGTAACACGCGCGACAAGGCCTTCAATCCGCTGTGGAATCACTATCGATGCGCGGACGGGAAGTGGCTGAGCCTCGCAATGCTGCAACCTGACCGCTACTGGAGGGACTTCTGCACGACGCTCGGCCGTCCCGATTTGATTGACGATCCGCGCTTTGCCGAGATGCGCACGCGCGGACGCAACGCCGACGCGCTGATAAAAATTCTCGACGAAATATTCGCGACGCGGAGCCGCGACGAATGGATGCGCGCGCTAAAGGCCGGTGGCGATTTTATTTACACGGTCGTCAACTCGGTCTCCGACCTTCCCGACGATCCGCAGGTGAAAGCCAACGGCTATATCGTTGATTATGAGCATCCGGAGCTCGGACCGACGAAGCTGCTTGGGATGCCGGTGAAGTTATCCGAGACGCCAGGCGATCCGCGCGGGCACGCGCCCGAATTGGGGGAGCATACCGAGGCGATCATGACGGAAATGCTGGGCTACACGTGGGACGATATTGCGCGGCTGCGCGAGGCGAACGTAATCTGAGTGCGGGCGGAGGGATTATAGAGATGGCGAACTTTACCGGAACGATCGAGGACCACGAGGAGATTCGCGAATTATACGCGCGCTACGCCGACACGATCGACAACGGCCGCTATGAGGAATGGCTCGATCTGTTCACCGATGACGGTTCGTTCGAGAGCGCGCGATTCGGAAAACACTCGGGGCGCGTGGGACTCGAGAAGTTCACCCGCATCTATCGCGACAGTCTTGGCGGGGCGCAGGCGCGCCACATGATCACGAACCTGCTCTTCACGATTGAAGACGACCGCGCCGAAGGCAGTTGCTATCTGCTCTATTCACACTGCAAGGAGGGCCGCGTGCAGCAGACCACGGTGGCGCGGTACAGCGATACGCTGCGGCGCGTTAGCGGGCGCTGGCGCTTCGAAAGCCGCAAAGTGAACATGGACGGGCGCGCCTAGCATAGCGTCTGCTCAGAACTTCGCATACCAGGGCGCCGGTTCCTGCGGTTGCATCTCGAAGTGGACTTGAAAGCTGTCGAGCAGGGTGAACTCGGCGTGGCGCACGCTCAGCTTCGCCTTCTCCAGGTCGGTTTCGGCTTGAACCTGATTGCCTTCGGCGCTGACTTCCTCTTCCTGGAACTGAAGCAGATCGTGGGTGGTCGCCATCCCGACCCGAAAGCGTACACCCTCGTCGTGCAGGGCCTGCTTGGCGTAGTCGGTAGCGGCGGCGGCGGCTTTGGCGCGCTTGAGGTCGGCGATCACGTTGGCGCGGGCGGCCTCGACCTGAACGACGAGCTGCGAGAGCGCAGCTTCATACTGCGCGCGGATCTGCCGGAAGAGAATTTTACTCTGCGCGAGTTGCGCCGCGATCGGCGCGTTGTCCATCGGCAGCTCGAAGCTGGCCGCAAACGCGTAGGTGTAATAGTGGAAGCCGAACATCTGATTTAGAGATCCGGCATAGCCATTGGAGAAGTTCGGACGGAACCCGGGTGTCTTGGTGGTGACGCCGCCGACCGTGGAGGTGCCGAAGAGGCAGTTGGACACTCCGCCGAACGACGGGGTGCAGACGTCGGATCCGCCGAGGTCGGTGAGCTCGAACTCGGTGATGAAGTTTAGCGATGGCAAGAGCTGATTGCGCTGATACTTGACCTGCAGCATCTGGCTGCGAATCTGCTCGCGCATCGCGGCCAGCGAAGGGCTGCTCACGATTGCGGTTTCAAGCAGCCGTTCTTCATCGAGCGTGACCGGCTCCGACGGATTGGGACGGTCAGCCGGCTCGATCATCTGCGGCACAACGGTCCCGCGCGGCGACAGCATCACGTCCTCGCGCAACTGCGCCTGGGCGTCTTTCAGGTTGGCCTCGGCGGAGTAAACGTTTGCGTGCGCCGTAGCTTCGCTGGACTGCGCTTCCTGGAGATCGATCGGCGCAAGAGTGCCGACCTTAACCGAGATCGAATTTTGACGGACAAGGTCCCGGTTGAAGTCCAAGGCGGCGCGCGCGACCGCGAGGTTCTCGCGCGCATTAACAACCGTCCAGTAGTCGTCGCCGACCGACTGCACGAAGTCATTCAACGTCGAGGCATAGCCGAGTTGGCTGGCGCGCTGGGCGGATTGCGCGAAGCGCACGGTGATCGTCGAGTACTTCCAGCCGAAATTTCTCAGCAGAGGCTGGGTGAGCGAGACGCCGAGGATGGGTGTATAAGCGGGCACCACGCCTTGAAAGAGGTTATTGGTGATGAGGCGGTTGTTATCGAAGAATAGGGAGATTATTCCGTTAGTCGGACGCATCACCTTGTTGATTGTGAAATTCCAGTCGTAATTTTTGAGCACCAGCGCATCGCCCTTGACCTCGAGCGGGGTGGTCGCGGGCAGAACGGTCTTGTTGGTGTCGGCGGTGATGAGAAAATCAGGATCAAGTGTCGCTTCCGACATCCGGACGCCTTCAGTTGCGGCGATAGGCTCAAGTCGTGCGGCGAGAACGCTCGGATTGTTTTTGATTCCGACGTAGATCGCCTGCTTCAGAGTGAGCGCCTGAGTGTGGTTGTCGATCGAGCTGCTCAGGGCCGGGTTTGGTTGACTCTCCTGCGGCGTCTCCGGAGCGGGAAAGAACTGGCGAAAGATGCGCTGCGGCAGCGCCTTGACCGTTTCATCGTATTCAAACGGGTCGGCGTCGTCGGCGCGGATGTTGATCTTGGGTGGGATCTGCGACGGCAGCATCGACACCGGCGCGGGCGTGCTCGCGGCGGCAGGAGTCGGATTCTGCGCGAACGCTCGCGAGGTGGTGGCGGCCGTCGCGGCAAGAACGGCAAGCGCGAGCGTCGCCAAGGCGGTTGAGAGCGCGCGCTCAAACTCGTTCGATAGCATCATTACTTCATCCCCCAGGAGCCGTAACCCTTGCGTTTACGATTCTGAATCGCGCGGCACCGCGATCACATGTTGGCGTACCAGGGGGTGCTGCCCGGACCGGCCAGCTCGAAGTTGACCTGGAAGTTGCGTAGCAGCGTGCCGGTCGAATGCAGGTAGGCGAGCTTCGCGTCTTCGAGATCGATCTGCGCCTGCACTTGATTCCCTTCGGCGCTGACTTGCTCTTCCTGGAACTGAAGCAGGTCGTGGGTGGTCGCCATCCCGACCCTGAAGCGGACTTGTTCGTCGTGGAGCGACTGGTTCGCGTAGTAGGTGGCGGAGGTGGTCGCCTTGACGCGTTCGAGGTCAGCCGCAACCGCAGCCATTGCGCTCTGCACCTGCACGACAACTTGCGAAAGGGCGACGCGGTATTGCTGGCGCGCCTGCTGGAGATCGATCCGCACCTGCGCCAGGGCGGCATTCGCGGAGGCGTTGGCGAGCGGGCGTTCAAAGGTGAAGACGACGGCGTAATTATAGTAGCTGAAGTTGAACATGTTGTTCAGGCTTTTGTCGTAGCCGCCGCTGAACGGAAGCTGATAGCCGTTATTCTTTGATGGCGATCCGCCAACGCCGGGATCGAAACAATTTGGCGTGATTACTCCGAAGGTCGGCCCGCACAATGTATTTCCGGTCTGGCTGGTGGTGGCGAACTGCATTTGAGCGTTGACCTGCGGCAGCACCTGATTGTCCTGAAAGCGGGTCTCGATAATCGAAGTGCGAATCGCTTCGCGCAGCGCGGCAAGCGACGGACGGTACTCCACGGCATGCTCGAGCGCCTGTCCCTCCTCAAGGACAACGACTTCCGAGGTGCCAGGTTTTTCGACAGGCTCGATTTCCTGCGGCAGGAATGCGCCGCTGGGATTGAGCATCACGTCCTGCCTGAGCGTGGCGCGCGCGATCTTCAGATTGGCCTGCGCAGTGTAAAGATTGGCCTCGGCAGTAGCCTCCGCCGACTGTGCCTCCTGGAGGTCGAGCGGTGCTAGTGTACCAACCTTGACGGAAATACGATTCTGGCGGACGAGGTCGCGGTTGAATTTCAGGGCCGCTTCGGCGACCGCGAGATTTTCTTTGCCAAGCACGACGTTCCAGTAATCGTTGCCGACCTGCTGCACGATCGAGTCGAGCGCCTGCACGTAATTCCATTGCGCCTGGCGCTGTTGCGATTCGGCCAGGCGCACATTGATGGTCGCGAATTTCCAGCCGAAGTTGCGCAGCAGGGGCTGCGAGAGCGACAGGGCGAGCGTCGGAATGTAGTAGGGATTGATCGTCTCGGTCGCGTTGTTAGTGATCGTGCGATCGTTGGTGAAAGTCAGGCTGAGCGTTCCGTTGGTCTGCGCGAGGATTTTGTTGACTGCGAAGTTCCAGTCGTACTGCTTGGTGGACAGGGCGGTGCTTCCGCCGCGGGTTTCGAAGCTGGTGGTGGCGGGGATTACGGTCTTGATCGTGTCAACGGTCGAGGTCAAGTCGGGATCGAAGATCGCGTTCTGAACCGCGACGCCCTCGGTTGCCGCCATCGGAGTCAGCGCGGCGACTTTGACGTTGGGATTGTGCTCGAGGGCCAAGTAGATGGTTTGCTTGAGCGTCAAGCCCGCCACGTTATGATCGGCGGTGCTGATGAAAGATCGGTTGATATTGTCTTCAGCCGGGCTCTCAACGCTAAGCGGTGCGAACTGGCTGACAACGGCGTTCCTGAGCGA
>JAJZAG010000108.1 GCA_021799555.1 Deltaproteobacteria bacterium
TCATCAAGATCGCAAATACCTCCTTCCCGCAGCATCAGGTGGGCAAATTCGTGGAGTAGCGTGAAGATCCTGGCTCGAACGGGGTCTTTAATGTTCAGAACGATAATGGGAAGCGGCGTCAGTGCCAGCGAAAACCCGCGCATCTCTTCGACATCCACGTTCGAAGCCTGAAAGATCATGACGCCGAGCTTCTCGATCGCGCGTTTCCATCCGTTGAACGCGTCGTATTCCGAGTGCCACGCAAACTGGGCAGCCAGAGTGACTCCGAGCCGCGCACGAGCGCTCCCGGCAAGAGTCTCAGGCGCTGTCTTTGCGCTAGTAATCACCGGAAATTCGGGCGGCTTTTCTCCAAGCGCGGAATAAATATCGAGTGCGGCTTCGCGCCGATATTGTGCTTTACGAACTTCCAGCCGGAGTTCGTAGGATTCGCTTCCCAGAAGCTGCGCGGGAAGCCGGCGGAAGTCACGAAGTGCCTGAAAGTCTTCGGGAGGGTCGGCCAGATAGAACACTGCGAGCGGGCGTTTATAGACCTCAGCAAGTTTGCGCAGCTGCGCGATCGACGGTTTTGCCTCTCCGATCTCCCATTTCGCGAGCTTGTCCTGCGCCACTTTCAGCTTCGCAGCTACAACTGCCTGGTCGAGGCCTGCGGACCTCCGTGCCCAGACCAGAAGAGCGGGCTTTATTAATGCTTCCGTCCCTACGCTCATTTGCCGTTACCTGCCGCCCGAGCGGTCGGGCACCGCTCAAGGCTCAGCTAGATCGTAGCACTCCAACTCGATGGGGCTCCAGCGAGCGCCTCGCCTCAAGCAATCGAATTATTCGCGGATATAATTTCGTGCGGCGGCGATCGGTTTTCACGCCATGATTTGGCCGGCAACCAGATTCAGTCGAAGCATCGGAGCCACCAGACGCTTCAAATCACGCTGCCGAATCGTTCGGGCGACGTGCCTCGCGGCACGCTCCGCTCGATCATTCGGTAGGCCCGGCCTCACGGTCGAGCAATTCTCGGCGCTTCTATAGAGCCTATTCGTCAACCATGCAGCATCCATGGCGTGCTGTTCGTCAAATGGTACGGCGATCGCCCGTTATTCGTTCCACCAAGTACTTGCCCGTTGCATGTCGAACAACTCCACATGACCGCAATGATCGCAGGAGATAATGCCAACGGAGATGACCTGATTCTGAGTTCCGTACGGATTATTGTTTCGCAGGACAACAACCCTATCCGTCAGGTGTTCACCGACGCGCTGGTACCTACCGAGTCCGCAGAATCTGCACTCGATGTCTATCGATGGCGTGAGCGGCGCGTAATTTCCCATGACTAGATCCCGTACCTCTTGTAATTCGCGGCGAAACTCGTTGAGACTGAGTCGGCCGGAAGGTTTCTCGACGACCACCTTATCCAGCACCAAGTGCACATGCTCCCAGCGCCGCTCACCGAGCAGTCCCGTGAGCGGTGTAGCCCGATGATCCTTACGGCCAAATATGGAGCCGCCAGAGAGCATCCATTATAAAACCTTGTCAAGCGCTTATACGTCCGTCTTTTCCGAAGGGTCTCCCAAATGGCGCCTTCCCGACTCCATCTCGGGAGTGACGTAATTGAATTGATCGGCCCCATTGCTTCTTCGTGCAGTGTAACGGATTCGCTTTCATCGGCACGGCAAATATCGAAATCTGCAATTACTGGGGTTCCGTCGGCCTGCACGAGGATATTCGCAGGCTTAACATCCCGATGCATGATCCCGGCCTTATGTGCGACGGCGAGAGCGGCGCAGATTGGGTCCAGAATTTCGACCGCCTTGGAGATATCAGCCCTAAACGCCCGCCGATCTTTTCGAGCGAGCCGCCCTCGCAATATTCCATCACATAATAATAAGGCTTTTGGTCAACGCGGTGATCAACGATGCGAATGATGTTCGGATGGTTTAATCTAGCGACAGCGTCGATCTCTTGTTTGAATCTTTGGATTCGCCGATCGTCCTTGAGTTTCTTTAGGGCGAACTCGCCCGATTCCTTGCCGCTGGCGTCGGTAACGAGTTCGACTTGGCCTTGCCTGCCTCCTCCGACCGTTTTGCCCGCCATTTTCCAGCAACCGTATTCCATAGTTGCTATCCAACTGACTACCGCGCTACTTTCATCCGACTAGCGACATCTTGATCCCTGTGACTTGATTTAGCCAATGTATCACGGCCTCGAGTTCGGGCGCTACGGCGCGGTAGCCGTACTCGGCCGCGCGCTTATCCAGTTGGCGTTCCGTGCGGCATGTTCAGCAAATTCCGTGGGTGGAACGTGGGGCAGCGAAGTGTGAGGACGACTCTCAATATGGTGCTCGCGCCAAGCTTCGATCTTGCGCCTGGCGTCGTCAAGCGATAGGGGCCGTTGGTGTTCAGGCAATTATCGCGCAGCGGGCCGTTGAACGATTCGACTGGCGCGTTGGCGGTTGGGTCGTGTGGACGGATGGAGCTGCGCGTCACACGGTGAAGATAGGCCCGCTGGTCGCGCGCGACACGGACTCGGGGCCATTGCTGACGCGAATGGTTTTGCGCGCGGCGCGCCCGGGCACGGTCCGGTTCATTACCGCGAGCGTCTGCTCGCCGGTGATACCTTGTCGGGCTGCTATTGCCAGACTCTTGCGGCCGAAGTTGTAATCCGCCTTCTGCGGCCGGATCGATTGGGTAAAACCGGTCGCACGGCTAATCAGCGAGACCGCCGCCCACTTCGCAAGGATGCTCGACGGCCTCGCAACGGTGTACCGCCGCTGACGCGTGCTTATCGCAGATGCGCGATAACGCTCTCGTGCAGGCGGCGTATCAGCGGAGCATCGAGGCCGGTGACGCTCGTAAAGATGAACTGCGCGACGCCCCACTTCTGCGCGCGCCGCTTCAGCTCGACCACGCATTCCTCGGGCGTGCCAATCAACGCCATCGGCGATTGGAGCATCATTTCGGGCGTGAACCCGAACATCGGCGCCATCGATTCCGCCGTCTTTCGCGTCGCCTCGCGCGATTCGGTAAGCATCAGGTTGAAAATGAAATTACTCGCCTTGAGCGCCTCCGGATTGCGACCGGCGCGCTTCGCTTCATTGCGCGTAAATTCGACCTTGGCGCGGAACGATTCGTCGGTCACCCGCTTGATATTTTCAAGCGAGATCTTTCCGGGCTTGCCCGCGTCGGGGATGATATTCACATAGTCGGCGTGCTTGGCCGCGATACGCAGAAGGCCCTTGCCTCCGCCACCAACGATAATCGGCGGATGCGGCTTTTGGAGCGGCTTGGGCCACAGGATCGCGTCGCGCAGATGGTAAAATTCGCCGTCGAAATTGGTCTGCTCGCTCGTCCATAGCGAGCGCATGCAGGTCAGCGCTTCGTCGAGCATCCTGAGCCGCTCGCCGATCGGCGGAAACGCAATTCCGGTCATCCGAAATTCGGTTTCAGTCCATCCCGTGCCGAGTCCCGCGACTATACGTCCGTTACTGATGCGATCGAGCGTCATCAGGCTTTGCGCCGTGATAACGGGATGGCGGAACAGATTACACAGCACCAAGTGGCCGATGCGGATCTTTTTTGTCGCTTCCGCGAGCATGGCCGCGATCGCGATATTGTCGTAAGCGAGCGCGTGCGGGTCGAACTGGCGCTCGGGACCTTCGAGCACGATATGGTCCGGAAACACAATCAGGTCGTAGCCGAGATCTTCGGCCGCCTGCGCCGCGTCGCGGCAGCGTGCAGGCTCCATGTTCGCGAATTGTAAGCCGAACTCCATTGTTTCCTCCCGGCGATTTAAAGCTAACGCCCGCAGCATCACAGGACGCGCCGCCGATCGCAATCCGTCCCGCCCACTGCGGTCCTTGCGGTCACGCCAAGTCATCGGCGACAGCCCGTGGACAATCTGACGCGGGGAGCGGGCGCATCGGGGTCTAGCGCCGGTGCGGTAGAAGTCTTCCGCAGGCGGAGCGCTTGCAAGGTGGTGGCTGGCGCGATTTTCTTGGTTTCGCCAAGCGTTGTGGCGCGCCGATCGGGTCGCGATCTGCTCGCACTCGAGACGAGCAGGAACCGCAGTGGGTCCTCCGTTTTCTAGCCGACAACGGGAAAGGCAAAGGTCGCTTCTGCCGATAAGGCTTGCGCGCAGACTTACGCGCCGAGATTCCGCGCCTACGCGGTCGTGCAAAGTCTCGGCGGGATCAGTAGTAATTCCGCAAAGTTTCGCAAAATTTTCTCCTGAACAAATCAGCCTTATATTTTTTTTCGTTCTGTGTAGAATTGAGCGATGTGAAGACGGCGCCAAAACTTTTTTCGTCGTTTCAAAAGACGCTGTGGATGAGGGCGTTGCTGCCGATCGCCCGCGCGGTGACGAAGATAGCGGGCGTGAGGTTGTGCGGGTTTCGACACCGCTTCACGTGGGCGCGACGCGAAGGCTCACCGGCTCGAACGTCAATCAGCGCCCTCAAGCGAAAAGACGACGAAAATCTCAAGGCCGTGGCAGGTCGCGCCGGCGATAAGATCAGACACCAAATTAACCACATCGAAGCCGCCTGCGCCGAAAATTCCCAAGCCAATTCCATCGAAAAGCAAGCTGGCACACCGCGAAATTTCGCATATCGAACCCATCGGCAAATTCCACCGTCCGCCACCGGCCCGCACGGGTTGCGCGGCAAGAATCCGAGTTTACTCGCGATGGACAGCGGTGCCGGCTTGGCCGATACGCTCGCGCATCTGGCGGATGATCGCGCCGTAGTCGGGCATCCCGAAAATCCCCGAGCCGGAGACGAACACGTTGGCGCCGGCAGCCTTCACGTCGGCGATATTGCCGAGCTTGACGCCGCCGTCGATCTCGATGTCGAGCGCAAGCCCACGCCGGTCGAGTTCGCCGCGCACCGCGCGCAGCTTATCGAGCGCTTGGGGGATGAAGCCCTGCCCGCCGAAGCCCGGATGCACGCTCATGATCAGAATCATGTCGAGATGCTCGGCGAACGCGAGGACGCGCTCGACGTCGGTTTCGGGATTGACGGCGATCGAAGCTCGCGCGCCAAGGTCGTGCAGCCGCTTCGCCATCGCGGGGATATCCTTGCAGACCTCGGCGTGAACGGAAACGGAATTGGCGCCGGCCTTGACGAACACCTCGACGTAGTTCTCGGGGTTCTCGATCATCAGGTGCGCGTCGAGCGGGAGCCGCGTAACCTTGCGCAGCGACTCGAGCACCGGCACGCCGATCGAGATATTCGGCACGAAGTGCCCGTCCATCACGTCGAAGTGGATCAGGTCGGCGCCGGCGCGCTCGACGCGCGCGACCTCGTCACCAAGCCGCGCGAAGTCGGCGGACAGGATCGAGGGCGCGATTTTATCTCGCCTCTGCATGCGCTCAAGATAGCGACACGCGCGCGCCGGCGCGAGCGCGACGCATCAATGCGCCGCGGAGGGAGCAGGCGCCGCGCCGGTATCGCCGCTGTCGTGCGCATAGTCGCGCTTCATCATCTCGCGCAGATGAAAGCTCGGCGGCGGGTTGTCGTCGACGAATTTCAGAAACCGGGTGCGACGCTCGACCAGCAGCGTCTCGAGCTGATCATGCTGCGCGGGCGTCAGTTCGAGTCGGGCCGTCATCCGATCGAGCAGCGGCCGGTAGATCACGATCGGGATGAGCGGGGTGCCAAGTTCGCCGGCGCATCCGGGCAGCGGACCGCCGTGGAAATGGCGATGGTGCCGCGCGGTGATCGCGGCGAGTTCGCCCTTCTGCGTGGGGGTCAAAATCGCGTCGAACTGGCGCCGGAATTCGCTCTCGATATTTTCGAGGTTGGCCTGAAATGCCTTGATGTGCGGTTCCAGCTCGGCGAGCCGCCGGCGCATCTCTTCCGGCGTCGTGTCCCCCGCTCCGCGGTACATCCAGAATCTGAAGTGATGCGCGTGGTGGTGGTGGGATTCGCCGAGCACGCGCGGCCCCGCGAACTCACCCATCAACGGAATCGGCGGGGGAGGAAATGGCCGCGAGCGCTGCGTCCACACTCCCACCAGGAGTCCGCTTACGAACAGCGCGACGGTGACGAGGATCGTTTGCAGGCGCTCGTTCATGGAGTCTCTTCGAGCGCGACGATCTGGCTGGCGGTCTTCGACCATTGCGCAAGGTTGGCGTGGCTCGCGGCGGCGGTGATCGCGAGGTGGCCGGCGATCACGAGCGCGATACATGCCGCGCCGGTTATCGCCATCACGCGGCGTTCGCCGGATGCGTGCGCGCGCGTCCGTGCGTCGGCAATTACGCGGCCCGCAAAGCCGGGGGGCAGATGGCGCGCCGCATCGCGGCGCTGCGCGTACCCAAATCTAGTTGTCATGCGATTCCTCATACGGCTGCTCTCGGGAGATGGAGACCACCGCGGCGCGCGGCGGTTCGGCGCGGAGCTCGCGCAGTTCGTCGGCGGTAATTCTCTCGCGCAGGTACTCGCGCGCGCGGAACAACCGCGACTTCACCGACGCGACGGTGCTGCGCGTAATCCGCGCGAGATCCTCGTAGCTCCATTCGCGATCCTGGAGCAGCGAAATCAGTTCGCGCTGGCGCGGCGGCAGCGCGCCGATCGCGCGGCGCATCGAATCGAGCCTGGCGTCCTGCTCGGCGCGCGGCGGCGCGGCTATCTGCTCGTGCTTGCGCTCGAAGGGCACAAAGATCTGCCGCATCCGCTTGCGCCGCAAGAAGTCGTTGCACGCGTTGCGCGCAATTCGGAACAGCCACGGCTCGAAGCTCCGCGGGTCGCGCAACCGGTCGAGTCCCGTCAGCATCTTGACGAACACCGAATGGCAGGTGTCCGCGATCGCGTCCGGGTCGCCAAGGATCGAATAGACCAAGCCGCCGATGCGATGCTCGTAGAGCACGATCAATTCTTCGCGCGCGGCTTCGTCGCCGGATTGCGCCCGAATCACAATCGAAACCGGATCCTCGCGCTTAAGACAAGCGGTGCCCACTGCGCTCCTATATCTGGCAGACGCGCCGGAGCTTATCGGGTTGCGGTCGGCGGGTCCGTGCGGAATTCGGCATTCCCGAAGAGCATAGCATCCCCGGCCTCGTTTGGATGCGGGGCGTTTCGCGCGGGTCTCAAAAAAGCCGCCCGCAGCTTAAGGATACCCGCACAGCGCAACTTCGCGCGCCGCTCCTCGTCTGACCTTACAGGAGCGAAGCACAGAAGCTTCGCCCGATCTCACCGGGAATCGACCCGGGCAATTACAGGAGACAAGAAGACAATGAAATCACGATGGATGGGACTGGCTGCGGGCATTTTCGCGCTCGCGATTTCCGCGGCGCCGGCGTCGGCGCACATGCACGGCCATCACGGCGGCGCGGTTGGCGTACCGCTGCCAATAATCCTGCACTCGGCGAACCTTACCGCCAAGCAGCACGAGCAGATTCACGCGATTATGAAATCCCAGTTCGCGACGATGAAGCCTCTGTTCGAGCAACTGCGCACAGGACGCCACGCAGTAGCGGAAAAGTACCTGTCGGCGGGAAAGGTTTCCGAATCCGATCTCGCTCCGCTCGTCGCGGCGAACGAAAAGACCCAGAGCCAGATCGATCAGGCGATGCTGCAGACCGCACTTAAAATTCGCGCGGTGCTGACGCCCCAGCAGCTCGCGAAAGCCGGCAGCACTTATTCGCAGATGCACGCGCTGCACGAGCAGATGCGTGCGCTGATGTTTTCAAAGGGCGCGCAGTCGTAGGACGGTCCTCCCCCTCCCGTCCGCGACTGGCCGCTTCCGCCGATTGGGCGGCTCCCGAGACGGGCGGTCCGCACCCCGCGGACCGCCCGTCGATCCGGCGCGAATCCAGCGGCTACCGATCCGGCGTGAAATCCTACTTTGCGTCGCTCTTGTCGAGCATCGCGAGCAGCTCCTGGTAATGCTTCGGCATCGTGACCGTGCCGCGCATCGCGACCGGAATCGGATAGCGGACGCCGCCCTTGTAAGTTCCCTCAAGGCCCGTGAGCAGCTCATCGACGAATCCCCACGGACACGCGAAGACCATCTCCGTGTCCTGCGCCATTCCGAAGACGCGATCGCCGTTGCACGGGATAATCACCTTCGGCGCGGCGGTGGTCATCGTCTGGATCACGATTTCGGCGCAATCGAGTCGGCCGCCGGTCGTGCTTTCGATTCTGCCGCCACGCGTGTAAAGCGCCGCGTTGACCAGCCGCATCACCTGCGCGCTGTTGGCGTAAACCGCGACGACGTGCGGCTCGAAGGTCGCGCGCCCAAGCGGCGCCACGCAGACGTAGTCGTAGCTGCCCGGCTCGAAACGCCACACGCCGGCCTCGAGCCGCGCCGCTGCTTCCTCATTCTCGCAGTACATCCCGGTTGAGGCATAGCCGCGAAAGTACTCGTCGTTGGGCTTGCGCAATCCGAATGCGATCGCCGACAGCGGACAGATCACGTCGTCCTTGCCGACCGCGATTCCCCATCCGTAGCGCCGCGCGACGCCGATCGATTGGCATACGATCCAGTGCTCGCCCATGCTTTTGCTCGGGATGCGCAATCCCTCCGGAACCGCCTCGCCGGGCTTGAGCATCCGGATTCCGAGTGGAAAGGTGTCGGGCCGCACATGGCGTCCGATTGCCTCGTCAAGTTGCTTGAGCTTGGTGCCGATTGTCGCGTCCATAACATTGCCTCACGAGTGAGGGTGGGCGCGCGCACGGCGCGCCGATCAGCTTAGCACTATCCGATTGCGGCGGACGCGGAAAGCGGACGCGCGCGGAAAATTTAAGCGCGCAGGGATTCAGAACGTCCTGAGCGATCCGGCGATCCATGCGCCGACAGGATTCCAGACTTTGCGCGGATGGCTTCGCGCGTAGGAATGATGAGTGCGCGCCGTCCGGTGGTGAAAACGCCGATGCGGCGTCGGCCAGCTGATGAGTTCGCTCCTGCGCGGGGGCGGCATCCGTTCCGCAAGGCGCTGACTGCGCGTGTTTTCATAGTTTGCGACCGCGACGCGATGCTTCGGCGCATAACGGATCGGGCCTGGCGTCGCGCCGGGCGACGCGACCACGACCGGCGCGACTCCTCGAGCCGTCAGGCCAAGGCGCTGCGCGGCGCCCTTCGATAGATCGAGCGAGCGCCCGCGCACGTAGGGACCGCGATCGTTTATCCGAACCTCAACCGAGCGGCCGTTGGCGGGATTGGTAACCATCACTCTGGTCCCGAGCGGCAATGTCTTCGACGCCGCGGTCAGACCGTATTCGTTGTAACGCTCGCCGGTGCTGGTGGGATGTCCCTGGAAACCCGGGCCATACCACGAAGCCACTTCGACGTGCGGAGGAATCACAGGCCCGCCGGTGCTCCGATAAGACGCCGCGGGCGGCGCCGAGAGTTCGGAGGTAGGAGTTTCGGTGGAGCATCCGGTTAAGCCTAAAATCGCAACGGCGAGCACCACGATGAACACGCGAATCGCGGTGACGCGCGAAGCTCCGGTCGACGAAAATGCGGCTGTACGGCTTTCCCCCATCATTACGGGCCGCCCCGAGTTGGCTCCGAACGCAAACCTCTGGAAAGAAAGTGTAGGGTAAAATGCGATCGGCGCAAACAATATTTCTCGTCGTGGGATCTTCGTTCTCACAACGAAAGAAACGATAGTAGCACGCGTAGGAGTAAGCACCGCAGGTCAAAATGCTAATTGGCGGTTCCTCCACCGCGATTTCTCAAGTCGGTTTTTTTACGATTCGCACGGCGAAGAATCCGTCGAGGCCGCCACGGTCTGGGCGAGTGTGCATAAATCCCTCGGCGTCGAACAGATCTGGCGCTTCGGTGCGAATTGACGGTGCGCGATCGATCTCGAACTGCGCATGAGTGGAAAGAAATTTGCGCACTACTTGCTCGCCCTCGTCGGGCGCGAGGCTGCAGACCGAGTAAACGATTACGCCGCGCGGGCGAATGATCCGCGCCGCGTTCGCCAGCATTCGCGATTGCACTTTGGCCATCCGCGCGGGATCGTCCGGCCTCACGCGCCAACGAATTTCGGGATGCTCGCGCAAAGTGCCGAGCCCCGTGCACGGCGCGTCAACGAGCACATAGTCGGAGCACGCGGGACGAAACGGAAGCGCCGCCGAGGAATCGGCGCGCACGAATTCGAGATTGCGATGGCGCAGGCGGCGAGCGAGATCGCGTGCGCTTCTCAAGCCGGCATGATTGCGGTCCGCCGCGATTATTCGCGCATCAGGGCCGGCGAGTTCGGCCAGATGGGTCGCCTTCCCGCCTGGGGCCGCCGCCAGATCGACGATAATGGCTCCGGCGCGCGGCGCGAGCATCCGAGCCACGAGTTGCGAGGCTTCGGATTGCGCGACGAAAAGACCGGCGCGATAGGACTCGGAGTCGAAGCGCGCCGCGCCGTCGAGCACAATCGTTTCCGGGACGCGGCCGCCGCCGCGAATTTGAAAACCGTCATTCGCAAGGCGATCGATTATCCCGGCGCGCGATCCACGCGCGAGGTTCAGTCGAATCACGTTGGGCGCCGCCTCGTTGTTGGCGGCCATCAGACGCTCGGCGTCTTCCGCGCCGAACCACTCGCAGAACCGCTCCACGAGCCATCGCGGATGCGAATAGGCGATCGAGAGATAGCGTGTCGGATCGCTGCGGCGCTCCGGGAGGGGGAAATTTTCGCGCGCAGCGCGCCGAATCACCGCGTTGACGAATCCCGCGGCAACGCGGCTCCGCGCGTTTCGCTTGGCGAGTTCAACGGCGGTCGAAACCACGGCGTGCGGTGGGATGCGATCGAGAAAGCGGAGCTGCAACAGCGCCATCCGCATAA
>JAJZAG010000109.1 GCA_021799555.1 Deltaproteobacteria bacterium
GAGGCTCAAAATGTGCGCATCAAACCCGCCCGCGGCACGAAATTCCCAAGCGCCCGCGCGATGAATCCGCCGGCGCCACGCCCGAAATTTCTCGATACGAACCCATCGCACGCCGGATGCTCCGATGCCGGCCAATGCGCCGTGTCAGACTTGTCGGCCGCGTTGGCTGCGAGGAGGATGCGTTGCGGCGAAGGCTGCGCCGACGACTCCGCCGATCGGGCCGAGCGCGGCGCGCACGATGCGTGCCTGGCGCGCGATCGCGACGAACGCGCGCGCGCGCACCTCGGCATTCATCGCGGCGCGCATGTAGGGCAGCGCTCCCGCCACTCCGCCGCCGATCACGACCAGTTCGGGATTGAAGACATTGAGCAGCGAGGCGATCGCGATTCCGAGATAGCGCCCCGCGGTCGCAAACGTCTCGAGCGCGAGCCGGTCGTGCGCGCGCGCTTGCCGGGTCATCGCGCGAACACTGAAGTTGCCTTCGGCATCGAGGTACGCGGCGGGAATCCGGCGTTGCGCGCCGAGCCGCCGCACGAGGAGCGCACGCATCCCCGAAGACGACGCGTACGCCTCGACGCATCCGCGCGACCCGCAGTCGCACGGCATCCCGTCCGGCTCGACGGTGATATGACCGAGCTCCGCCGCCATCCCGCTGCGTCCGTGAACGATCCTGCCACCGACGATCAAGCCGCCGCCGACACCGGTGCCGAGCGTGAGCAGGACGACGTCGCGATGTCCTTGCGCGGCGCCGCGCCAGAACTCGCCGAGCGCCCACGCGGTCGCGTCGTTCTCGACGACGACAGCGCGCCCGAGATGAGCCTCGAGGCGCGCACGCAGCGGAAAGCCGCGCCACGCCTTGACGTGCGGCGCCGCCATCACGACGCCACGAAGGACATCGAGCGGACCCGGCACGGCGACTCCGATTGCGCGCGGCGCGCCGAGGCCGCGTCCGTGAGCGGTGTCCTCGAGCGCGCGAATCTGCGCGGCGATATTCGCGGCGACTTCGGGCGCGCTCGCCCCGGCGCGCGACGGCGCGCGCCGCAAGAGCATCACCTCACCCGCGGTCGAAACCGCTGCACAGCGGATGTTGGTGCCGCCCATGTCAAGTCCGATTACGTAACGTGATGGCATACTCTTCCAATTGCCGCGCGGCGCTAGCGATGCATCGCCGCCAGGTACTCGCGGTTGCCCTTGGCGCCCGCGATCGGCGATTCGAGCGGTTCTTCGACGCCGAGTCCAAGCGCGCGCGCGAACGCGATGATCTCTTCGACTGCGGCCGTGCGCAGCGCGGCGTCGCGCACGATTCCGCCCTTGCCGACCTTTCCCTTGCCGACCTCGAACTGCGGCTTTATAAGCGCGATAACATCGGCTTTCGGCGCGGCAAGTGCAAGTGCCGCCGGAAGTACGAGCTTCAGCGAGATGAAGCTTGTGTCGATCGTGACGAGGTCGGGCGCGTAAGGCAGATCGTCGGGAGTCGCGCGGCGGATATTGGTCCGGTCGAGAACGGTGACGCGCGAATCCACGCGCAGGCGCTCGACGAGCTGGCCGTAACCGACGTCGAGAGCGATCACGTGCGCGGCGCCGCGCTTGAGCATCACGTCCGTGAAACCGCCGGTCGATGCGCCGACATCGAGTGCGCGGCGGCCTTCGACGCGGACCCCGAAGTGATCGAGCGCCGCGATGAGCTTTTGCGCTCCGCGGCTTGCGTACTCGGGTGCGCCGGCAAGCACGACGATCTCGAAGTCCACGCCGACGCGCAGATCGGGCTTCGCGGCGGGTTGCGAATTAACCCGCACGCGGCCAGCCATGATGAGACGTTGCGCGGCTTCGCGGCTCGAGGCGAGTCCGCGCCGCACCATCTCGAGGTCGAGTCGGCTGCGCGTCACGATCGCGCCTTATCGGCGCGGCGCGCGCGGCGTAATCGCGACGATGATGCTCGAATGCTCAAGCAAATCGCGGCGGGTCAGAACGGGATGTCGTCGTCATCGGCGGTGCGGCGCGGTTTGGCTGGCGTTTCGGCGTCCTCCATCGGTCCGGTGTGGAGCTTGCCGTCGGCGTCGCGGGTCAGCAGCTCGACTTTGCGTTCGACTTCGTCGAGCTTTTGGTTGAGCGACTTGACCAGAGCCACACCGCGCTCGAAGGCGCCGATCGACTCGTCGAGCGACAGTTCGCCGGAATCGATCTGGTTAACGATCGTTTCGAGGTCCTTGAGTTCGTCTTCGAACTTTTTCGCCTTTGCAGCCATCGAGGTGACTCTCCGCGATCTAATTTCTGTGCGCGGTGACCCGCGCGAGGAGCCTGCCTTTCCTGAGCCTGATATCGAGGTCGGCGCCGGTCTCGACCGAGGCGGCGTCAACGATAACTTTGGCGGTACGCGGGTCAGTGACCACCGCGTAGCCGCGTTCGAGCACGCGAAGCGGCGACATCGAATCCATCCGCGCGGCGAGTTCCGCCACGCGAAAGCGTCCGGCCGCGAGCGCTTTGGCGGTGGCGGCGGCGAGGCGTTCCTGGAGGGCAGTGACGGCGAGCTGGTTCTCGCGCGCCCGCGCGCGCATCGCGCGCGCCATCGACACGACCGTTCGCGCGAGCGTCTCGCGAGCGTCGCGCAGCAAAGAGCCGGGATGCTTCAGGCGCGCCGCGAAATCGTCGAGCGCTTCGCGCCGCGCATCGAGCACCCGCGCGATCGCGACGTTCAGCGACTCGCACGCGGCGCCGACGCGCTCGGCGAGTTCAGCTTTAGCGGGCACGACGATTTGCGCGGCCGCGGTCGGCGTGGGCGCCCGAAGGTCGGCGACGAAATCCGCGATCGTATAGTCGATTTCGTGACCGACGGCCGAGACGACCGGAATCGCCGAATGGAAGATCGCGCGCGCGACAACCTCCTCGTTGAACGCCCACAGGTCTTCGAGCGAACCACCGCCGCGTCCTACAATCATTACCTCGGCGCGGCCGTCGCGATTCAAATCTTCGATCGCTGCCGCTATATCACTCGCGGCCGAGTCGCCCTGGACGAGCGCGGCGCGGATTATCAAATGCCGATCCGGGAAGCGGTCGCCGATCACGCGCAGGATATCGCGCAGACCGGCCCCCGAGCGCGCGGTGACGATGCCGATCACGCGTGGCAGAAACGGAATTGCGCGCTTGCGCGCCGGATCGAACAGGCCCTCGGACTCAAGCCGCTTCTTGAGTTGCTCGAAGGCGAGCTGCAGAGCGCCCGCGCCGCGCGGTTCGATCGCGGCGGCGACAACCTGCAACTGGCCGCGCGCCTCGAAGAGGTTGGCCCGACCGCGCACGAGGATCGCCATCCCATCGGCGAGGCGGAATTTCAACTTCGAGAATGCGCCCTTGAACATCACAACGCTGATCGAGCTGCGATCGTCCTTGAGCGTGAAATACAGATGACCCGAGGCCGGGACGCGCGCGTTAGAGACTTCGCCGGTCACCCAGAAGTCGTCGAGGTTGGCCTCGAGGGTGCCGCTGATGAGCCGCACGAGTTCCGTGACGCCGAGCGCCTTGCGCGGCGCGGGGCCGAGCGTCAAATCGAGTTGGTCGTCAAGCACCATCGGGCAAAGCACACGGACTCGCGATGCGCCCCTAATCTACCAGATGAAACATCCGCGCTCCTACAAGGCGTCGCTCGCGGTGGCGAAATCACAGGCTAGAGCCCGCGCCTGCCGGAGATCCCCGCGATTATCGCGGAGGGTTACCGATCCCATGCGGGACTGGCTTGCATCAAGACGTTTTACCTCGCGCCCGAAGCGTGCACGATTCGCCGCGGAATCGACGAAGGTCGCGCAGTGATACGATCCCAGAATATTTCCGCCGCGGGATCCCCGCTTGCCGCGACGCGCTCAGCGGTTCTGGAAGCGGCCGGGACGGCGCTCGGATACCGCTTTGACGCCTTCGCGATGGTCCTCGGTGCGCATCAGCCGGCTCTGCTCGCGGAACTCGATATCGGTCTGCAGCTTGACGGCGTCGGCAACGCCAGCGCGGATTGTCGCGCGCGTCGATACCACCGCCAGCGGCGCGTTCTCGGCGATTTCGGCGGCAAGCGCACGGGCGCTGGCGCGCAACTTCTCCGGCGCAACGAGCAAATCGGCCAACCCCCACGCAAGCGCCTCTTCGCCGGTGACTCTGCGGCCCGTATAGAACATCAGACTCGCCTTCTGCACCCCGATGATCCGCGGCAGCGTGTAGGTCAGGCCGAAGCCGGGATGGATCCCGAGCTTGACGAAGTTTGCGGCGAAGCGCGCGTCGGCCGTGACTACGCGGAAGTCGGCGGCAACGGCGAGGCCGAAACCGCCGCCGATCGCGGCGCCCTGAATTGCGGCGACGACCGGCTTTTTGCATCGAAACAGCCGCACCGCTTCTGAGTAGAGCGGATTTTCCGTGGCTGGCGCCGCTCCCTGTGCGGGGGCTTGGCGCTTGCTGAAATCCGCGCCGGCGCAGAAGGATTTGCCTTCGGCCGCGAGCACGATCGCGCGGCATCGCACATCCTCGTCAAGGGCGCCGAATGCGTCGGCGAGATCCTTGATCAACTGATGGTCGAAAAAGTTGTGCGGCGGGCGATGAATCTCGGCCAACGCCACATGATCAGTTTCATCGACGGCGATCGATAGGTCGCCGTACCGCGATTCGGTCATCGTAGTGTTCCTCGATCCGCATCTATAGCGCACACCAGCGGCACGCGGCGACCCTCGACGCCGTTTCCGCTGCTCATGTAAAGTCGGATTTTCGCCCGGATGAGATCATGGAGGAGATTATCGCCATGGCAGGACTGGTGCTCCGTGAAGACAAAGACGGTCTCGCGACGCTGACACTCAATCGCCCGGAGAAGCTTAATGCGTTGAACGTGCCGATGTTCGTCGAGTTGCGCGAGCATGTTGATTCGATTGCGCGCGAGACCGGCCGGATCGGGCTGGTTGTCGTGCGCGGCGCGGGCAAGTGCTTTTCGGCGGGTCACGATCTGGCGGATATCGCCGCGGGCGAGCGGCCGCCGCGTCCGAATTTCCAGGCCGAGACGATCGAGCGGCTGGCGAATCTGCCGCAGCCGGTAATCTCGGCGGTCGTGGGGCATTGCTACACCGGCGCGCTCGAACTCGCGCTGGCCGGCGATCTGATTTTCGCCGCCGAGTCGGCAAAATTCGCCGATACGCATGCGCGATGGGCGCTCGTGCCGGCTTGGGGGATGAGCCAGCGGCTGCCGCGCCGCGTCGGGAGGGCGAAGGCGCGCGAGATGATGTTCACCTGCAAGACGTACACAGGCGCCGAAGCGCTCGCGATGGGCCTTGCGAATTTCTGCGTGCCGGACGATTCGTACGAGCGCGAGCTTGGCGCGATTGCAAAAATGATCCTCGCCAATTCGTGGCACAGCCATCGAGCCAACAAGCGCCTGTTAATCGAAACCGACGCGCTCCCGCTCGAAGCAGGCCTCGCGCACGAGGTCTATCGGAGCGCGGGAGTAGGCCCGGACATGCGCGAGCGAATCGCGGCTTTCACGTCGAAGGCGCGCAAACCCTGATTGCGGCCCGATGATTCTGTTGCCGGCCCCGATTCTTCGTAGCGTCCACGCGAGGCCCGTAACGCATCAAAGCGCGCGAACACCGCCTTGGGGAGCGCCAGGCGGAGCCGCAAGCGTGGAAACACTTACTATTCGATCGGCCATCAATGTCAGACGCGTTAGCTACCGCTTGCTGAGCGCGTTAATAAATGCGCTGTCATTGAAGACCTTGGCAACCCCGCGCTGGATTGCGGCATCGAGCATTCGCTGCGCGTTTTTTTCACCCGCGACGAAGATCCACTCTTTGCTCTCGCCGATCACGTAACGCCTATACGCAATCGAGCCGTCGGCTCGCTTGACCGATACCTCCATTCCGATCGTCGCGGTCGATTCCCAGTGAAAGATGCCGATCGTAAACTGGTTGTGGAGGTACCCGAGGCGAACGAACACAGTGTTGCCGTTCCCGCCTTCGGGAAAACCAAATTGCTTCAGGTCGTCCCCGAACGCGGTCTTCAATAGATCGGGGACGTTGGTATCGGACACGATATCGGCAACCTTCATTCCAAATTGGTTTATCTTCTCGCCGACAACTTGAGTCGAACGCTCGTCGATAACGGTTACCGCAACCGGAGGTAAATTCGGTCGATCGACGGGGAACGGCGGACGAATCGGCGCATACGAGAGATTAACGTGGCCCTCCTGTAGGGCGCACCCGGCCAGAAGCAACGTCAGCACCAATGTCACCGGGAACGCGCGCTGCGCCGAGACTTGCCAGCGCAAACTCTGCGAAGTCACCATATTTCCTTCGTCACGGTGTCGCCGCTGGTGACGGCACGCCTATACGCTTCGAAGAGCTGGGCGCCGAACCTGGTTCGGGATCGAGATGCGCGGTTATCGTCGATTCCTGATGCTCGAATCCGGCACCGTCTGCGGCATCGACTAGCCATGGCAACATGAGAGGTACCATATCCAACGTGCCCAGAGGGTCGACGCGCGCGTTGTCGCTCGAGTTGACGGGGGCGTAACCGGGCTTGCCGAAATGAAGCTGCAGGTCCCGGTTTCGCGGCACCTCGATGGAGAAGGGCGTAACTTTCTTTACCCCGGTGTTGAACGTGACCGTCGCTCCGGGAGGGTCGCTATTAACGGCAATGGTTTGGGTACTTCCCTCGAACAGCGTAGCGCATGAAAAGATTCCTGCCGAAGCGGCAACGAATAACGGTGCGACGAATAACCCTCGTAGCCACAATTGAGTGCCGATCATTCCGCGTGAATCTACCAGCGCTATGTTGAATAGTACACAAGGGATTCGTGCACGCGCTGATGCCGCGCGCAATTCAACGTACAAACCGCTTTACGCCCGCTCTGCAAGATGGCTGCGGCGACGAACGATTTGGGATGGAGCGCCGAATATCGGTAATTCTTGTCAGAAACACGAGTAGAGCAGTTGATGACTCGGCGGTTCAGCCTTATTTGCCGGTGCGGTTTCCGCTACGATGGGCGCCGGTTGCGGGGCACGTGTGCGATGGCGTCCGCGCCGGGGATTTAAGTGACGGACCTCAGGACATATGCATCGAGCGGGCGGGCGGCATCGGCAACAGCCGGCCCTCGGAGGACATTCGTGATCCAACGATATCATAGCGAACCGGCTCCCAAAGCCGCCGGCGCCGGAGGCATGCGATGATCGAGCAGCGTCCGCTGGAAGGCGTGCGCGTGCTCGATCTGTCGCGGGTGCTTGCGGGGCCGTTTTGCACAATGAACCTCGCGGACTTGGGCGCCGAAGTCTTCAAAATCGAGCTGCCCGGACGCGGCGACGACTCGCGCAGTTTCGGACCCTCGATGCCGACCGGAGATTCCGCCTATTACTACAGCGTGAATCGCGGCAAGAAGAGCGTGACGCTCGACCTGCGCAACGCCGAAGGCGCGGCGCTGTTTCTGGAGCTCGTGGCGAAGTGCGACCTTGTGGTCGAGAACTTTGCGCCCGGCACGCTCGACAGGTTCGGGATCGGTTTCGAGCGGCTGAAGACAGCTAACCCGCGCATCATCCTCTGCTCGATCTCGGGCTTCGGACAGAGTGGGCCGATGGCCACTGCCCCCGCCTACGATATCGTCGCGCAGGCGCTGGGCGGCACCATGAGCGTTACGGGCGAGGCAGGTGGAGAGCCGACCCGATGCGGGGTATCGATCGGCGATTTGGCGGCGGCGCTGTACGGCGTGATCGCGATTTTGGCAGCGCTGCGCGTGCGCGATCGTGACGGCGTCGGGCAGCATCTCGATATCGCGATGCTCGATTGCCAGGTGGCGATGCTCGAGGACGCGCTGGCGCGCTACTCGGTCTCAGGCAAGGTGCCCGGACCACTCGGCACGCGGCACCCGTCGATAACGCCGTTCCAGCGTTTTCGCGCTTCCGACGGATTTTTTGTAACCGGGGCGGGCAATGAATCGATCTGGCGGCGAATGTGCGATGCGATCGCGATGCCGGAGCTGAAGGACGATCCGCGCTTCGTCAGAAATGCGGACCGCACCGCGAATCACGCTGCGCTCGAAGCGATCCTCGCGCGCAGGTTCGCCACCGCGCCGCGCGCGCAATGGCTCGAAGCGCTCGGTGCCGCCAGCGTGCCGTGCGCGCCGATCGCCAATGTCGAGGAAGTGACGCGCAACCCGCATCTTGAAGCGCGCGCGATGATCCTGCACGCGGAGCATCCAGGTTACGACGGCCTGATCGTGCCTGGCTCCCCGCTCAAGAGCGCCGGCTCGCGCGCGACGCCCGATACGCGTGCGCCCCAACTCGGCGCCGACACGGACAGCGTCCTCGAAGAGCTGCTCGGCTGCGAGGCGGCGCGTCTATCCGAGCTTCGGGGAAGGAGTATTATATGATGATTGATCACGGCGCGGCGGTGGACCGAATCAAATAGACAGTATGGGAACGCATCCACAGAAGCTTTGGCGCGCGGCGCTAGCCACCGCAGCCGCGGCGGTATTCACGCTGGGCGCGCTGTCGCTCGTGCATGCGCCGCGTAATCTCCGCATCAGCGCGGCGCGCGCCGCGGCTGACGAGCCGCACGACGTGCCGCTCGACTTCCAGCTTCGCAGGCTCGGTGGAGGGTCGATGGCGCTGAGCCAGTTCCGCGGGCATCCGGTGATCGTCGATTTCTGGGCGACGTGGTGCGCGCCGTGCCGCCGCGAGATTCCCGAGCTCAAGCAGATATACACGCGCTATCACAAGTCGCGCGGGCTCGAAGTTATTGGCGTCGCGTGCGACACGATCCAAGGCGACGGGATCGGCGCCGTGGCGCCGTTTGTAGCTGAATTCAAGATCAACTATCCCATCCTAATCGCCAATGAGGAGGTCATCGATTCGCTCGGCGTCGAGGCGATTCCGACCACCCTGTTTATCGCGCCCGACGGGCGCGTCGTAGCGCGCGTGACGGGAGCGGGACACGCCGGCGAACTGACCGAAGGTGCGCGCGCTTTGATGAACGCCGCCAAAGGACGGACGCACGAGGCTCAGCCCGACAGCAACGCGGTTGACCTCTGACGGGTAGTGGATTTGCGCGTCTCGCTCCAAATAAAATATACGCTCAGGAAGCGGTCCGAGATGTGACGATGGAACCAGAGTATGGACGCGATTGAGATACAACGGATGATAACAAACGGAATTCCGGGCGCGCGGGTCGAGGTTCGCGACACTACCGGCGGCGGCGACCATTTCGAGGCGCTTGTCGTCAGCGCAACGTTCGAGGGTAAGAGCCTCGTGCAGCGGCATCAGGTCGTTTACGCGGCGCTCGGCGACGCGATGCGAGTGCGGGTGCATGCGCTCGCGCTCAAGACGCTGACCCCGATGGAATCGGAACAACGGAGGTAAACGCCGAGATGGCAACCATTACCGAAAAGATTGAAGCTGCGGTTCGCGAAAACAAGATCATGATTTTCATGAAGGGCAATCGCAGCTTTCCCCAATGCGGATTCTCCGCGGCGACCGTCCAGATATTTGAAGAGCTGGGGGTTCCGTTCGCAACCGCGGACGTGCTCGCCGATCCGGAGTTGCGCGACGCGATCAAGCGCTACAGCAACTGGCCGACGATCCCGCAGGTCTATATTGACGGCAAGTTCGTCGGCGGATGCGATATCGTGCGCGAGATGTACGAGAGCGGCGAGCTCGAACCGCTTGCCAAAGCGGCGGTCGGTCAATCCGCGCAGAGTTAGACAATACCGGTGTCGATTTGAGCGGGCGCGGCCGACGATGGCTGCGCCCGTTTTCCTTTTTTCTCTGCGCTACGTGATTAAACGCAGCGGCTCAAGCGCCCCACCATCGCACGCGTCCGGTATCGACGTGGACGAAGTTAGAGCGCGGGTAGTAACCAACTCCGCCGCGGCTCAACGACAACGCGGCGAGCCGCAGGGTGCGCAGGCTTCGCCCCGGGACGTGAATATCAATCGCCCGTCCTTCGACGTGCATGCTGTGGAGCGAGACTCCCTCGGTCGTCGCATGCAGCATCGCGTTCGTTATCGGCGAGCGGTAACCGGAGATCACCTCGTACGGCTCATGGGTATGCAGGCGTTCGCGCAGAGTGACGAGGAGATCGAGGAGTTTCAGATCGATCGGTTTGATCTCGTTGCGGCGGAAATCGCGCAGAATGTAATTAATCCTCTCGAGACCGGCGGCGAGGTAGGTTCCGTGCTCCCAGTAAACCGTCTTGAGCATTTCGCCGGTGTGGAGATTGTTGAAACTCAGCTCACGCGCCGATGAAATCGCGGGATGGAGTCGGCTGCGGCGCACGTGGATTCGCGCCCACGCGGCCGCTGGAATTATCATCGGCGCGGCACCGACAATCCCGGCGCCGAGCGCGCTCTTGATAAAGCGCCGGCGAGTAATTGAATCGGTGGATCGATCTTTGACTTGCTTCATCGTGCGGTTCCCGAACGCGTACTCGCGGTAACGTCGCGCGCGATCCCGTTAGCGCGGCTCGTGGCGTCCGCAGCGCTTGACCAGTCAATAAAATCGCTTAAATGGCGCGCCTGCGCAAGCTTTCGGACGAAATCGATTCCGGAGATTCCGCGCTTGTAAGCGTCGCGATTTACCTCCAGAAAGATGCGCCCGTCGCTCGTTCGAGCGAGCAGGATCGGCTCATAGACTACTTCGCCACGACCGCCAATCTCCACCGACTTGAAAAGCGATTCCGCGTTCGCCGGCGAAATCCGGATACATCCGTGGGTGTGAAAGCCATAAATCCCGAGCGGCGAATTGGTGCTGTGGATTCC
>JAJZAG010000110.1:0-4135 GCA_021799555.1 Deltaproteobacteria bacterium
CGACGATCGCGGTAACTCGGCCGGTGGCGTTCGGCAAGGGCAATCCAACGGGCGCGCCGCCAAAGGTCGCGATCTCGCCGGCGACCGGCTCCGGACCGGCGAAGCTCCAGGTCAAACTTGTCGAAGTAGACAGCGTTTGCGCGTTCGCCAACTCTTGCTGACGCATCATCGCGACCGCGCCCATATAGGAGCCGTGCGGAGCGCCGAACTGAAGCCCGCGCCTCGCAGACAGGAATTCGCGGCGCAACTCGCGGCGATGCGCTGACCGCCGCGCGGCATTCCGGCCCGCGGCGGCGTCAGGCTTCGCGGCCGAAATTGCCATAATCGCGGCAACCGCGAACGCGGTGGACGCGATCCGGCGCACTAACCATGATCGCGGCGTAATCACGAGCCCCCTTTCGCCCGTTCTACGCCGTGATCCTACCTAGTACTCGGAGTAATACCTAGTACATATGAACCCGGATGACTACTAGCTATTTCTGGATAGACTTCCCAGTGTTTGTCTATGTTATGCAACCCTTGGCCGAATCGCGTATGTTTCGGCAACGCCGGCCAGCGACATCCGGATTTCGACTATGCAGCGGAGACTCGGAAACCGATCTTCGGAAAGTGATTTACGATACGCCCGAGCCCCGGTTCCTCCCGTTCGATCGCGATTTCCTGAATCGAGCTGACCACAACTAAACCAACCACCGGATCGAAGGCGTAATCGTCGGGAGTGACGGCGACGCGGACTCCAGGCTTAATCCCGTTTGGATCGGACGCGTCGATGCTTTTGACGGCGGCGGGCTCGGCGTCTTTTGCAATTCGCAGCGCATCATCGGGTTCCATTGGCGTCATCGCGCCATGCCCCATCGCATCCACCCGGTCGAACCATCGCATCAGATTCGGAAATTTCTGCGCGTGAGAAAACGCGCTCGGTTCGGCGCGCAGAAACCATACCGGATGGAAACACGCGGCGTCGGCCAGGCTGAACGTACTACCCAGGATGAACGGCTGCGCCGCCAGCGTGCGGTCGAGGATCTCGAGAAACGCGCGAAGCTGATTTCGGGCGTCGGGCGCAGCGAGGGCAATGTCGGCGAAGTTCGCGCCGCGCATCATCTTGCTGCGGTCTTCGATAAACTCCTTGGGCACTACTGCCGCAAGCTTCTCGAAGATGACCGGCGTAGTGGACCAGAAGATTCGCCGATCGGCCCACATGTTGATTGCCTGACAAGCGGTTTCCATCCCGTGCGGATAAATCGACGGCTCAGGATAAAGCTCCTCGAGCTTGCGGATTATGATCGCGGTATCGCACCAGACGTCGGCGCCAATCTGGAGCACCGGAATCCGTCGATAACCTCCGGTGAGCGGCACCAATTTCGGTTTTGGCATAATGACCGGCTGTTCGACCGCGCGCCAATTGATTTTTTTGTAGGCGAGAATCTTTCGAATCTTTTCCGAAAATGGCGAGTTCACGTATTGATGCAGGATCAAATCGGGCATAGTCGTTCTCCTCGACGTTCGAATGTGGCCGTCTCAAGGATTACCGTATCGCGCGCCGTTCCGAAACCGCACGCGCAGGATGCCGCAATTACTGAGTCCGCTACGACATCGTGACGACGGTCCGCGCAAGTGCCGGGTCCATCTATGACATGCCATTCAATCGAGCCGGAGTGGAATTGGCACAATAATATGCGGGGATCAATAAGCGAAATCTGATATCTTCCCCGTCATGTTTGGACAAATCGATTTCGATCTATTCGAAGCAATCTACACGACGCGCTCGATGCGCCGGTTGAGGTCCGATCCGGTACCACCGGCGCTGATCGTCAAGGTGATTGAAGCCGCGACGATGGGCCCGAGCGGAAGTAATCGTCAGCCTTGGTTCTTCGTAGTGGTGCGCGATCCCGAGACCAAATCCTTCGTCGCCGAACGCTACCGCAAAGCATGGGAACGGTACTTCACGCCGCGTGCCCGCGAAATCGTCGCGAGCGAGCCGCAGAGTCAGCAAGGTCGTATTCTTCGCTCCGCGCGCTACCTGGCCGAGCACCTCGCGGAAACGCCGGTGCTGATCTTCTGTTGCGTCAAGAAGTACAACGACCCTGCGCGCAAAGGGCAGCCGATGATGAATGCGTTGTTTCCGGCGATTCAGAACCTTTGTCTGTCGGCGCGCGCCTATGGACTGGGAACCTCGATCACTCAGCTTCACGCGATGCACGCGCGCGAAATTGACGAGCGGCTCGGCGTTCCCGCCGAGTATGCAAACCTCGCGCTGATCCCGATGGGCTATCCGATGGGGCGATGGGCACGGCCCGAGCGCAAACCAGCGCTCGAGGTGACTTACTGGGAGCGATGGGGCAATCGCGCGAGCGCCGCGCCGGAACTATAGTTCGCCGCGATCCGGATGTTCAGCCTTCGAGCACCGCGAGCACCGTGCCACGCTGAATCTGATCGCCGGGTGCGACGCGAAACTCGCGCAGCCGCCCGGCCGACGGAGCTCTAACGGGAATCTCGACCTTCATCGATTCAATCACAAGGACTTCGTCGCCGCGGGAAATTTTCGCGCCGGTTTCAAGCGTGAGTCGCAGTACCTTGCCGACGGCGGGGCTCTTGATATCCATGCTGCTTCATTACCTGACGCGTCGATATCCGATTGGAATACCGGCGTAATAGCAGGCGCAAGCCCGCGCCGCCAGCCCCATGAGGGATTGCGCGCCTTGAGTTGCGCGGCCTTCTGGTTGTAGAAGAGGACGACGTGCGGCGCTGCGCTCCGGGGAGAGCGCCGCGCAGGGGATCGCACTAAAAATTTTGCCGCAGGGGAACTACGCGTGGCTAGTGAAACCAGAGTGAGCGGTATGGTTGCGTCGCGCACCTTACTCGAGTACCCGCGCGGAGCGCATCGATGGAGCCTGCTTGGGCTTACCGTCATCGCTACGATTCTTGCTTCTTATGAGTTCCAGCTCGCCCCGATTCTTTCGCTACTGCTCCCCTACTTGCACCTGAGCCAGGTCGGTTACGGCTACTTCATTACCTTCGCGGTTCTAATCTCCGGCATCTCCGCGTTCTTCGGCGGTCCGCTCGCCGACCGTTACGGACGCGTGATCCTGATAGACATTTGCCTTGGCCTGACCGTGATCCTGGTATTCTGCAACCTGCTCATCACCAATATCGTCACGTTCGTGATCGTGCGGACGCTGATGAGCGTGGTCGCGGGCACGATGGCGGGAGCAGGCGCCGCGCTGATGCGCGACATGTCGCCACGGGTCGATCGGGCGCTCGCATTCGGACTATTTACGATCGGCCCGGTGGGGGCGAACTTTCTCGCCAACCGGATCGCGGCGTGGACGCTGCCGATTTATCACACTTGGCAGTCGCAGATCTGGATCACCGCGATACTTGGCGCCGCGATGTTCATTCCGATCGCGCTGTGGTTAAAGGATCTCAGCCCTGATTTGCGCCTCCAGATCTTCCGCACCGAAATCGCCTCGATGGAAGCTCGCGGGATAAAGCTCCGGGCCGCCGAACTGCCTTCGAGCACCAACGATGCTTTCGCGCGCCTGCTGAAGCATCCAGAAATCTGGATTCAGGTGATCGGCATCAACGCGAACCTGACCCTTTATTTCGCGATCACGGCGTTCGGCCCGCTGATGTTCACGCAGGCGTTCAAGTATTCGCCGGCCGAGGCGGCGGCGATGAATTCGAACTTCTGGTTCTGCAACCTTGCGGTTCTGGTCCTGACGGGTTTCGTCTCCGACCGCCTCCAGATCCGAAAGCCGATCGCGATTCTCGGTGCGGCTCTCGCGATAGGGTTGCTTACCTGGTGGGTGCCGAGCTTCACGCGCGGCGGGCTGCCGCGTGGTGAGATGGCGATTGTCGCGGCGGCGCTTGGCGGGTTCCTCGCAATCGGCTATGTGCCATGGGCCGCGCACTTCTCCGAAACGCTCGAGGAAGTTTCTCCGGCGCTCCAGGCGACGGGATGGGCGTTCTTCGGACTGGTCGCGCGCGCGTGGGCGGGCCTGTCGGCTCCGCTGACTTTGTATATCGCGAAGCATTTCGGTTGGCAGGTGTGGATCAAAGTAAGCATCGTCGGGATGGTGATATACATCGTCGCCCTCCTGATCGCACGCGGCATCCGCCAGGAAGCGCCGGCGCT
>JAJZAG010000110.1:4145-10596 GCA_021799555.1 Deltaproteobacteria bacterium
GGCGACTGCGACGGCCGCGCGCTGACCGCGCAGGCAGCATGGCACTATGGGCGCATCGTGCGCGAGCGGATTCCCAACTGGGTCGGAACGATCTCGTAGGCCTGATGGACCCACTCGATGAGGAGCGGCCGCGTATCGCGCGGATCGATTATTTCCTCGATTCCGAACGCTTCCGCCGTGCGAATTGGCGAGCGTACCGCGTTGAATTTCTCCTCTAGTTCGCGGCGCAACTTTTCGGGATCTTTCGCCGCCGCGAGGTCGCGCTTATACGCCGCCTCGATTCCACCTTCTATCGGCAGTGAGCCCCAATCCGCCGACGGCCACGCGTAACGAAGGTTGAGTCCGCTCGTGATTCCATGAGCACCGCCGGCCACTCCGAAACACTTGCGCACGATTATCGTGACCCACGGCGTGATCGTCTGATAGACCGCGCACATCGCACGCACCCCGTGACGGATCGTTCCCTGGCGCTCCGCTTCGCGCCCGATCATGAAGCCGGGTTGATCGACGAAGTTCACGATCGGCAGATGAAACGTGTCACACAGGTCAAGAAACTTGACCATCTTGTCCGACGCAGCCGAGTCGAGCGATCCGCCGATTGAGTAAGGATCTCCCGCCATCACGCCCACCGGAAATCCGTCCAGTCGCGCGAACACGGTCACGAGCGACGGCCCGAAATATGGCGTCATCTCGAATACCGAATCGCGATCCATCACAAGTTCGAGAATCCGCCGCGCGTCGTAACCCTGGCGCCGATTGCGCGGAACTATATCGATAAGCTCTTCCTCGCGCCGATGCGGATCGTCGAGCGGCGCGGTCCGCGGCGGGACTTGCCAGACGCTCTGCGGCAGATACGAAAGAAAACTCCGAATCTGCGCAAACGCGTCTTCCTCGCTCTCGGCTTCGTTGTCCACCGCGCCGCTTTCGTGAGCGTGGATATCGGAGCCGCCAAGCTGCTCCTTGTCCAGATTTTCAGCGGTGCCCCACTTTACGACCGGAGGACCGGCGACAAAGAGCTGACTGGAGCCTTTGACCATCACCGCAAAATGCGACGCCGCGACGCGGGCCGCGCCGAGCCCCGCGACCGATCCCATGCAGCCCGCCACGACCGGCACCTCGGAGAGCAATTGCATGAGAATGTTGAATCCCGCGACCGCGGGCACATAGGTGCGCTTCATGGTTTCAAACGTCCGCACGCTTCCGCCGCCGCCTGTCCCATCGACCAGCCTGACGATCGGCATCCGCAGCTCGTGCGCAATCAATTCGGCGTAGCCCTGCTTGTTGCCAATCGAGGCATCGGCCGCTCCGCCGCGCACGGTGAAATCGTCGCCGCCAACCACGACGCGGCGGCCGTTGATTCGTCCCGTACCGCCCACAAAGTTGGCCGGCCGGAATTCGGCAAGAGTGTCGCCCTCGTATTTGGGCGAACCCGCCAACGCGCCGTATTCGTGAAACGAGCCCGGATCGAGCAGCTTGTCGATTCTCTCGCGCACGGTGAGCTTTCCGCCCTCGTGCTGGCGCTTGATGTTATCGGCGCCGCCCATCTGCTTCGAGAGTGCGACGCGACGGCGAATTTCATCCAGTTCGGGTTGCCAGGACATAATTTATCTCCGCAGGGTTGTTTCTCTATCAAGCACGGGCTGCGCGCGCTCCGCAACCGGGGCGACGGCGCTGTTTCGGCGCACGATTCTTCCTGTTAGCCTTGGTTCGCAATGAGTTCCGCGGCGATTCCAATCTCCACAAGTGCGGGCTCTTCCGGGCGGCCAAAACGCGCGAAGCTCTCCGGATGGGGCCGCTATCCTGCGCTCGATTGCGATCTATACCGCCCCGAAAAATTCTCCGAACTCGCCTCGATCGTCGCGTCGAATGCATCCTCGATTCTTGCGCGCGGAGCCGGACGCGCGTACGGCGACGCCGCACTCAACGCGGATAACAGGGTCGTCGATCTCACCCGCCTCGACCGGATGATTTCCTTCGATCCGCCAAGCGCCACACTGAGCGCCGAGGCGGGAGTAACCCTGTCCGAAATAATCGACGTGTTCCTCCCGCGCGGATTTTTTCCGGCCGTCGTCCCCGGCACTCGCTACGTCACTCTCGGCGGATCGATCGCCGCCGATATCCACGGCAAGAGCCACCATCGCGACTCATCGTTTGCGCGACAGGTGAAAAGCTTCAATCTGTTGCTCGCATCCGGCGAGATCCGGCGCTGCTCGCGCGAGGAAAACGCCGACTTCTTCTGGGCGACGGTCGGAGGCATGGGGCTGACCGGAGTGATCCTCGAAGTCGAGCTTGAGCTGCGGCGCGTCGAGAGCGCGTGGCTCGAAGGCGAAGAGATCCGTGCGCCAAACCTTGATGCCGCGCTCGAGGCGTTCGAGCGGACCGACAGCCAGTATGACAACTCGGTTGCCTGGATCGATTGCGCAAGTGGCGCGGGAAAACTTGGCCGATCGATCCTGACCGTCGCGAATTTTGCTCCGCGCAATTCTCTTCCGCCCGCGATGCGTCAGGAGCCGTTTGCAATCCAGCCGAAATTCCAACCGTCGGTTCCCTTCGACCTTCCAAACTTCGCGCTCAACCCGCTGACGGTCCGCACGTTCAACGCCGCCATCTACGCGATGCATCGCGGCAACGCGCGCCCCAAGCGATTCGACTATCAGAGCTTTTTTTTTCCGCTGGATTCGATTCACAACTGGAACCGCATCTACGGAAAACGCGGCTTCGTGCAATATCAATGCGTATGGCCCGAAACCGAGAGCCGCGCGGGACTGATCGAGACGCTCGAAGCAATTGGCGCAAGCCGCCGCGGCTCGTTTCTGACCGTGCTCAAGAAGTTCGGCGCGCAGGACGGGATACTATCGTTCCCAATGCCCGGGTACACGCTCGCGCTCGATTTTCCCGTCGCCGACGGATTGATGGAATTTCTCGATCGCCTCGACGCGATGGTGCTCGCGCGCGGCGGGCGTGTTTACCTGGCGAAAGACGCGCGGATGCGGCCGGAGACGTTCCACGCGATGTATCCGAACTTGCCGCGATGGCAACAAATCAAAGCGTCGATCGATCCCAACCACCGCTTCTCTTCGAGCCTCGCGCGGCGGGCCATGATGATTCCAGCGTAAGCGCGCGACCGCACTCAGTGCCATGGCAAAGGTATTGATACTAGGCGCGACGAGCCCCATAGCGCGGCTTCTCGCGGCGCATTTCGCGGAAGACGGCGCTACGCTTTACCTCGCCGCGCGCGACACCGCAGAGGCGGCGAAAATCGCAACCGATATTTCCGTCCGTACCGGCGCCGTCGTTCACTCAGGCGCTTTCGACGCGGCCGACTTCGCCACTCATGCGGACTTTATTGAACGCGCCGCCCAGAAACTGGGCGCTCTCGACGGCGTGGTGCTCTGCTTCGGCACCCTCGGCGAGGAAGATGCGGCGCAGATCGATCCGAACGCGGCACTGGCCACCATTCACCAGAACTTTACCGGCGCTGTAAGCCTGATGACGCTGGCGGCGCACCGCCTCGAAGAACAGAAGCGCGGATTCATGATCGTTATCGGCTCGGTCGCCGGCGATCGCGGGCGCGCACGCAATTACGTTTACGGTTCCGCGAAGGCTGGCCTGCACACATTCACACAGGGATTGCGGGGTAGGATGGCGCGCGCCGGCGTGCATGTGATGACGGTTAAGCTCGGCACGGTGGACACGCGGATGACGTGGGGACGCGAAGGAACCTTGCTCACCATCTCTCCCACGAGGGCGGCGGACTCGATTTACGCCGCGTACCGCCGCAAAGCCGAGGTGGTGTACGTGCCCTGGTTCTGGCGGCCAATCATGGGGATCGTGAAGCTGATTCCCGAACGAATGTTCAAACGCACCCGCTTTTAGCGCAGCGCGCGTTTACTCTTCAAGGTAGTAATCGATCGTAGAGACTAGTCTCACTTTCTTGTCGATTGAGCGCGCCTCTTCAAAGGCGTTCTGCGAACCCGACGCGTCGCGCGGTAGAATCTCGAACACGCCCTGATTGGCGCGCCGGATCGGCCCGAGCTTGCTGTTCGAATCGATTGCGAACTGCTGCGCGACTGCGCGCGCACTCTTGGTCGCCTCGGCAAGCATCGCGGGCCGGATCGAATCCAGGTTGGTGAAGAAGTAGGCGGGATTAGCGACGCCGTTGTCAGGTTCGAGGTTGAGCACGATTCCCTGCCGGATCAGATCGCCGGTCAATTGAGCCGTCTGCGCGACACCGTCCACGTTGGCCGAACGGATTTGTATCCCGCCTTTCACCAGGTAGCGCCCGTTGCTGCGGTTCTGATTTCCGCCGTACTGCTCGGTGTCAGTGACTTTGGTCGGTACGGCGGCGATCTCGCTATCGGAAAATCCGTGCTGATGGGCAAACGCAATCACAAGTTTCGCGTCGCGATCGGTCTCGGTGTTGGCCTTGGTCACGTCATCGTTGGTCGCCGTGAACGCAATATTCCACACGGCGACATCCGCCTTCACCGGCCGCTCGACTAGTCCGCGCACCGTAACGTATCGCTCGCGCGCGCGTGCGGAGAGAAATCCCTGCTCGATGAAATATCCGCCGAGCGCAAGCCCGATCGCGACCAGGCCACCCAGTATTGCCGCGCTGGCGGCAGAAAACCCGCGAGATTCCATTAGCGATGCCTCCCGGCGTTCAGGTCACCGGTGGCGAGGTTAGCGAGATCGACGGATCGAATGAAGCAGCGCCGATGCAGGGCGACGACGATTATCCTCCGGCGTCAGCCGCCTTTGCGACGCTCGACATCGCGCGCGATCACGCCGGGCAGCACCTGCTTGATCTCGTGGACCTCCTTTTCGTGGCCGCCGATGTCGTAGAACGTCGCGAGCGCGCACTGGAGGACCTGCGGATCGTCGCTGTTCATCCACTGATAGGCTTCCTTGATCCCGGCGTTGGGCTGACGTCCGAGCACCCGCAGGATCTTGTCCTTCTCGACCGTCATACGGGCCAGTGCGCTTGGATTACCGTCACCCTCCGCCGCTTTCTGTTGTAACATCCCAATTGTTCGGTCGAGATTGGGTAAGACCTCCGTATCGTAGTAGTTCGGAAAGTTCCGGCTCGCTTCGACATACCGCGTCGAAAGTTCGACGGAGTGAGGGCCCGGTCGCACGCCCGGCAAGCCGCAGACTGATTCGACGAATTTACCGCCCTGGGGCCGGTAGATCGCGGGCCACAATGGCCCGGCCGTGGTCGGGGTCCAAGCGCCTTCGCCAATATCAGTCGCAATGATCAACTCCTCCACGCCGTCGCCGTTGAGGTCCTGAAGCATCGCATGGAGGCCACCCCTCTGCTTCCAACCCTCAAGCTCCTGAATCGCCAGTTCGTCCGCGCTCCCTTAGCTGTAAATCCACAGTCTATAGAACCCGCGTCCGGCATAGTCGATCGCGACGACCAGGTCAGATTTGCCTCCGCCGACCCTGGCCCATCAGAATTCGACAACTTGGTTGGGCATGATTTGGTTGGTCAAGAAGGTTCCCGGGCGGGTGGCGTTTACGAATTCGGCAACCTCACCCAAGTCAGCTCCGTGTAAGGCTTTTAAGTTCGCCTGGCTCCAAGGCACTCTGCCGCCGCACACGTGGCCAGCACGGGCGGTCACTTAAAACGAAAGGACTAAGGCGGCGAAAAGGAAAATTCTTCTCATGATTGCACTCCGTCGAATTCGCTATTGCGGTATCGGTTCCGCTCTCACGTCATCGGCATAGGTCGTACCGCCGAAGTTTCCCGCGGAATTCTCCGTCCATTGCCAGCCTGTTGAGCAGTTGTCGTTGCTGTCCACGGTTCCTGAACACGTGGGAAAGTAGCACTGCATATTCCGTTTGTTTGACGCGCCCGGTCCGTACGGTGCTCCCGTTGTCTGTGGTCGTTTGGGCCGTGACCTGCACTTGGCCGCCCTACGTCTGGGACGCAACCGCCGCAGTCGATCAATTTGGGGCGGCGGCTCTACACATGGCCAAACCGGGATGACGCTTGCATTTCGCGCGTCGATAGCTCACCTCGGCTGCCTTCGCGTCTTGCTCATGCCCGCCGATATCCTTAAACGTCGCGGCGGCACAGAACGCAAGTTGGGGATCGCTGCTGTTCATGCAATCGTTGGCTTGCTTGAGACCTGCCGTCGGATCGCGGCCAAGGACCCGGAGGATCTTGTCTCGTGCCATAATGAAGCCCGCCGGATTCCACTGGTCAATCGCTCCAGCTTTTACCTCTTTGGCTCGGTATTGCTTGATTTCGGCGTCGAGCTTCGGCAGTACCTCATCGTCGTAGAACTTGGGAAAGTCGCGGCTTGCTTCCACGTATTTTCCGTTGTCCAGGCGATAGACCGCCGGCCAGGTTACGATGCTTGCGCACGAGTATTCCGCCAGAGTTTTCCCTATGACCAGCTCGTCCTTCCCGTCGCCGTTGAGATCTCTTATTCCTGTTTTCAGG
>JAJZAG010000111.1 GCA_021799555.1 Deltaproteobacteria bacterium
CCTGACGCTACATCAAGCAGCCCACCGGTTACCGGGCGTTCATCCCGAACCCATTGCCGCCAGAGCCCCCAATCGCGCTGGACGAGGAGATGTGGAACCTGCTCTCCAAGGCCGATCTGGCAGTGGGCAGATTGGACGGCTCGACGGAAACCCTGCCGAATCCTGACCTGTTCGTTTTCATGTACGTGCGACGGGAGGCGGTGCTTTCAAGCCAGATCGAGGGAACCCAAGCCTCGCTGATTGATGTGCTTGAATTCGAGGCGCAGGCAGCAGAGCCAGGCCATCCGGAAGACGTGGCCGAGGTCGTCAACTACGTGGCTGCGATGAATCACGGCCTCGAACGCTTGGAGAAGCTGCCCGTATCGCTCCGGCTGATCCGCGAGATACATGCGAAGCTTATGCACGGCGTTCGAGGAGCAGAGCGCGATCCCGGTGAGTTTCGAAAATCCCAGAACTGGGTTGGCCCACCAGGTTCGACCCTGGCAAATGCGCGTTATGTGCCGCCGCCGCCACACGAGATGCGTCAAGCGCTCGATAATTTCGAGAAGTTCCTACACCAGGAACACCCGATGCCGGCGCTTATCAAGGTCGGGATCGCCCATTCGCAGTTCGAAACCGTCCACCCGTTTTTGGACGGAAACGGAAGAGTCGGGCGCCTGCTGATTACGTTCCTCCTGTGCGAAAAGGAAATCCTGAAACGCCCGCTGCTCTATCTGTCACATTTCTTCAAGCTCAACCGGGCCGAGTATTACGACCGGCTGCAAGCGGTCCGCGATCGCGGCGACTGGGAGGGCTGGCTGAAATTCTTCCTGCAGGGCGTGGCGCAAGTGGCCGAAGAGGCGACCCTGAATGCTCGCCGGATCGTGAAGATGCGCGAGGAGCACCGCCAGCTGATTCTAAGCCGTTTGGGGCGCGCATCTGCCAAAGGACTGCAATTGTTGGAGCGGCTCTATTTCCGGCCGATTGTCTCGGTGCAAACCGTCGCCGAGATCACCGGCCTCTCTTTCGCAAACGCGAACAGTCTTTCGCGACAACTTGAGGCTGTCGGGCTGCTGCGAGAAACAACCGGCCGGAAGCGGAATCGGCGATTCTCATATGACCCTTACTTGAGGCTTTTTCACGAAAAACAGTAACAGGCTGGAACGCGGAAGGGGTTCGCCGAGCGGCAGTCGAATCAATCCACAGCCAAGCCTACCAAGACCGTTTCCACGTCCGCCTAGCGCGGTGCGGACGCGCGTGCACCATTTGGAGATCCGGCTTGTTCAGCAATAAGATTTATAAATTCCGCCAGTTCGCGGCCCCGGCTGTCCCAGACCGAGCGGCTCAGTCCATAGCGCACTTGATCGACATGTTGAAGTTCAAAGCCCGCCGTGCCGGCTAACGTCTCTGCCTGCTTGAGTTCCGCGTGCGAGTTCCCAAGCACGTCAGCAATCCTCGGTACGAATCGAGCGCTGTCTCTAACAACTTCCTTCAGGGCACGATCATTTGGTAATGGGTTTGGTAAAGCTACCACGCACAACCAATAACTATCCGGATCGACCAGAGATTCGCTTCCCTGCTGATAGCTCATGCTGATCTTGTCAGACCTAGTTGCCTTAATCTCGATCCTTGCAACGATGCCTGGCAGGCGAACATCTAAATAGCCCACATCTTCGTCCAGGAGGACGAACCCTTCAGAGTAGAGTTTGCGATCGTATCCAACAAAGTTAGACTGCACGTCTATGTTATGATCCTTTAACGCATCTTTCAGGACTTCATCAATTAGCAGTTCGACCAACTTTCCGAGTGCTTGATTATCGCGCCATCGCTCGCCGGCTAACCGTTCAGCTTCAATTCTCTTCACGACCTCGTCAATTGCTCCGGGATCGTCGGCTTCCAATCGTGCGAGATGTATGAGATTCGTCCTGAGATCAGCTTGTCGGGCAGCATCGACGGCTAAAACCGCCTGTTCGAGCACGTTCACCCCGAGCAACTCCAACAGCGGCTCTGACGCGGCTCTCGCAGCTATAACGGATAACTCTGGATCCATGCTCGCCAGACGAGCAAAGGCTTCAGTACCCAAAGCGTCGGAACCCTCACTGGTGCCACCTGAACGGCGGCGGCGTGGTACCCACTTACTACTTCGAATCCAGTTCAACCACTCGCACGGTACGATCTCATGCTTGCTTCCACACTCACACTCAATGAATTCACGGCGCGCCCAGGACGAATCTGCGCCGGCAACAAATTCTAGTATGAATCTTAGAAACCGCGCCGCACGTTGAGCGCTGCTTCGAAGTGAATTATAGAAGTCCTCCGTTCTAAGTTGTCCTAGCGATCCGACATCCAGTTGCGGAGCCGGACCCTTGACGGCATGATCGACTCCTTCCGGTAGCTCCCGCAACGACCACTCCTCTAGCATGCTGTCCGTAAGTTCGATTCTTAAAGATGATACAAGAGGACTTAAAATTAGTCCCTGCCTGATCACGGCATTCCAATCGTCAGAATCTAAAATCGCAGAATAATCATCGACGAGCACCCATCCCGAGGGATAAACATCCCAGAATTCTCGCGCACCGGCGGGCCAAAGTGTCTTGGGAATAACCGGGAGCGGAACCTTAGCCGACGTCTTTGAGACTGTTTCGCTGCCATCCGACTTGTAAGCGAAGGTCGGTAGCGAGTCCTGAAAATCGGGCCATCGTTCGTTTTTCACAAGCCAATGAAAGGTGTTTAAGCAGGAATCGCGGAGCTTGGCATCTCCTTCGGCTCCTGATTGGGCGGCCTTCGTCTTCAAGAGCTTGAGTAGCTGGGGCAAGAACTTCTCAAGCGTCATCTCTCGCTCGATCAACGCATCGACACCAATTATGCCTGGATGAAGAAGTTGCGATCGGATGGAGTCCTGCTCTGGTACGAGCTGATCGTGAGCACTTTTGAGTGCCTGCTCGATGCCGATATCTCGTGCCACCGTAGTGTAGGATCTGAAAACGCCCTTCTGGTCCGGCAGAAGCCCATCCAACGCGGATTTTCTATGAGTCTCTGGAATCATCTCTATCAGCTTATTCAACCAGTCGATCGCGACGCTTTCGTCAAATTCCTCAGCCGGATGAAGCGTAGTCCATAGGCCTTCTAAGCTCCCCGAATCCCGAACCTGCTGCAGCAGAGACGACGAGTCTAGCGGAGTAAACGGCCGATTATCCGGATCCGGAAAAATCTCAATCCAACCGCCGATGTGGCGAGAACATGTCTCGCTAACTGTTTGCGATGGTAAACGGTTTCGAACTAAATGCTTGCCGAATTCGGCGACGCTCTGCCAGGAGAGGGTCTCGTCGCTCATGGGAATCGCGGCACGAGCGACAGTGATCGCTTTTCCGTCGTCGGTTTCAATTAGCGCGAGTTCAGAAAGTTCGCGGAAGAGTCCGCGTATGTACTCGTGATACCACTCGCTATCAGTCAGCCATCCACCCACCTCTCGTGGCGCGCGAAACAGGAGCGCTCTGTCCGGCCTTCTCCATCCGAGATCAGCAAACCGCCTGAACAGTTCGACGGCCAACCCTGCACATCTGTCGAAAATCTCTTTGTTCTTTGTCGTTTGTACCCCAGCACCCGCTTCAAGTAGTGGACCATCTCGATCCTCGTTCGGACGAAATGATTGGCTGTGGTAGGCCGCAGGAAGGCCTATCGAACCTGTTCTCAGCAATGGTAGGAATGCGAAGACTGAAGCGATCTCTGGCGGAGGAAGAATCTCGAGCGGTTTGCCCTCGCCTTGAGTCCCCACTCTGACAGCTATCTTCGCTTCATCGTCCCCCAGAGTTGCCATCATCAGCGCCTTGCCCTCACATTCGACCACCACCAAAGGTACCGCCGTTGACGGCGTTCCGTCGGGCCATGTTTTTGCGTCTGCTCTTCGTGCGAAGGTCCGTCTAGATCCAAGACTCTCTATCGAAACCTCGTTCACCCGTTGGTCGAATGCAAGGACAAACGGAATGGCTGACAACTGAGCCTCCACGTCACGTGCGAGCAACTCAGTCGATTTCATCCGATAGTAGTATTCGGTCCAGTCGGAGCCAGGTTTAGAGGCTTTCAGAGAAGACCTGAATTCGTCGTATGATCTGTCCGTCGCCGTCAGGATTTCCTTGTCTGTGGTCCCGGTACGGTCAAGAACAAATTCAAAACGACCGGACTCTGACTCGCCAATCAACGTTCCACTTACGCGAACTTGACGCGAGAGAAGATGAGTCGAACTGCAGCCTGTCCCGAATCTAATTGGTGACTCCTGAAGCTCGCGCTTCGTAGAGCCATGGACTATCAAGCTCAGAATCTCTTCATCCGAAAACGGACGACCATTATGCCGGAACTTAATTTCCTCCTGAGAAATCGTAACCTCAATTTGCAGCGCACGATTGGGATCAAATGAATCACGCGCATTCTGAATGAGTTCATAAAGCCAGCGGCTCACGAACCGTGTGCGAGCATCTTCAAGAGCTTCGAGCGTCTTGAGAATAGTCTGCGCATTAGCCAGACCTTCAATCTGGTGTTTCTTTTCGTCAAGGCTGAGAGCTTTCGACATCGTCCTTTAGTCCGTCATCTCTCCAGAGTGGCGTAGGCGAGTGGCCTTACTCCGTCGAAATATCCCACCGATAGGTTCGCGTCTGTCTGAAATCACGGCAGGCATGAAACGGGGACAATTCAGTGAGGAGTGAATCCATCGCGGTTCTGAACGAGGGCGATTGAGTGTCTTTCAAGCGTTAATCTGATGGCCTTGGGGAGACATTAGCGGCCTCGTTCAGTCGCTCCAGCAGTTTGAGATCGTTTGCTCGCGGCGTAAGAGGTCCGTCGGGTTGCTCCCCTAATTTTCCAAGCGCTAGCCGAGGCACGCTTGTCAGCGTAGGGCGCCCTTTGTAATTCACCACACTCGTGGTGTGACCCCACAGAATCCAAGCAGGAACGACCTTGGTAATCAGGAACGCATCGATCATCTCGTACGGATCTATCCCATCGCGGAGGCCTGCCAAGATGCCATCTATCTCCGCTTTCAACATCTCTTGTGGTTGGCTTCGAGAAAGGCACACATACGAAGGCTCGTTTCCTTCTGCGTAAACAGCGGCAGGTCGCATGTATTTCGCGTGCTCGATCACATTCTTGACGTTTACCAGAACCATCCCACGCGACGCTTCCGAGGCTTCAACCTGCCTAATTCCTTCCTGCATTCTCTCGAAGACCGTTTGTGCCGCGCGGGAATGGATCGCTTTGCAAGCGATTCCCCATCTCTGCGACTCCCAGTTGAACATCACATCGGGGTTATTACCGGCAGACCGAAGGGGGTCGTCGACGCTCACGTCGTCGGCGCGGGCCGCCATCACCCAGCAGGCAACGAGCAGTTCGAAGAGTTTATTGGCAGCACCGTCAACGCTTCGGCTGGCCCGATTCTGCAGTGCTTGCCCCTCATTCAGCAACCGAAGATGAGGTACAACGCGTTCAAAGTCTGGGTGGTCGGCGGCTCTGAGAACGTGCACAGCAAGATCGTTCACACCGACCAGATTGGCAGCGTCGTCTCTCAAGTCCACTCGCCAACTCGAAGAATTTGGAAAGCGTCTTCGGTCGGCAAGGTCCACCACGCTGAATGCAGCGGCTTCCAGCTGGCTGCCAGGTGTAATCGTAATCGACCACCGCTTGAGCAGTTGTTCGAACTTGAAGAGGGCTGCTTCGGCCTCTTCGTATGTGAAGCACTCATTCACGTTCGGGACGATATCGCGAAATCTGCGGAGAAAGACATCCATCTATGCGAGTCGCCAACGGCTTGACAAACTCGGACAATTCTCGGACAATCGGCGGCAGTTCGACGGAGTGGCCATCCAAGTGACCAGAAAACTCTTTGAATTTATTGGATTCTTTGGAGCCACCCGTCGGATTCGAACCGACGACCTGCTGATTACGAATCAGCTGCTCTACCGACTGAGCTAGGGTGGCCCTCCGAGCAAGCGCCGCGCGGCAACCCGGCCACATTCCGGCCAAGGCGTCTGGTCGCGCCTCTCTAACACCGCAGCATCAAGCCCCCTTTCCAGCACAGGACTCGCAAAACTCAAGCGGCGACTTTATCCCGCGCAAGGCCCAACCGCTTCGACACGAGTCCGCGCGAGCGCTGCGGCAACCATGAACCTTAGCCGAGGCGCGTCGAACTGAAAAGTGGGGCGTCGCCGGAAGATCGCGCGCGATTTCGTCACCTCCATGGACTCCCGCTCTTCTCAATCCTGCGAAACGCCCGTGCTCAAGCTCCGCCGGACGCCAGCGGCACTAACCTCCGGGCCGGCTTCGGGACGTTTTGCGCCCGCAGCCTCGCCGCTATCCTCAGAGCCGTAAGCCGGGCGAAGAAATGGCCTTTCCCGCCTTCCATATCGAGGATACGCGCTCGTACGGCAACCCCTACAGTTGCCCGCCTGCGCGGGGTTTGCTTGAACGTTGCGCGCGATGCAAGCTCAGATAGTGGGATAACATCGCTATGATAACATTGGATATTTCTGGCACCGGTTACGAGCTGTTTGCTCAGGACGGCGAGAGCCATGCCCAGGAAGATCCCGCCGTTGTCGAAGCCGTCGTGTCCGGCGTTCAGGAGATGGGCTCGCATCGCGTGCTCGAAATCGGTGCCGAAGCGTTCGACCGACTCGACGCGCTGGCGCGGATGGGCCTCGAAACATTGGTCGCGGACCCGGACCAGCAAAGACTCGCCCGACTGAGACAGGGCCGCAGGTTTGGTGCGGTATGCGCGAGCGCGCTCGCGCTCCCGTTTCGTCGAGCCTCGCTCGATTGCGCGGTTCTACTCGACGTCTCAGGCGACGCGGACGATCTCGACGTAATATTTCGCGAACTGCGGCGAGTCGTGCGTCTCGGCGTGGTAATCGATGCGGTTACGCGCGACAACTTCGAGAGCCTCTGGTATCGCCATTACTTTCCCGAAATCGACTCTGTTCTTAGGATGTCCTATCCGGCGCTCGGCACGGTCGTGACCGCGACACTCAGAGCCGGCTTCGTCCGCTCAAGGGCAAGAGCGGTCGTCCGTTCGAGTGAACGGTGGCCCGCGTTCGAGGCTGCGCGCAACCGGCCTGAGCTGCTGTTCGATGAGCGGTTTCGCGCGGCCGCGCCGGTGTTTGCGGCGATGGGTGCCGCGGCGATGCGCGCCGGACTTGCGGCGCTTCGATGCGACCTGGATTCAGGACGTTTCAACGAGGTTCGCGCAGGTTTCGAGTCGCGCCGAGCGGCCACGGGCGATTGTTTCGTCGTGACCGCGTACGCCGATTAGCCGCGGCGCGGGCGCATCGGACGTGCGGCGTCCGTATCAGGGCGCGAAACGCTCTCGCGTCCAATCGCACAGAAGCTTCATCAGGCGCGGCCGCGGGTCGCCGAGATTGGCCTTCGCTCCGCCGGCGCGCATGAAGTGATCCGCGCCCTCGACGAACGCGATTTGCTTGTCGCGTGCGCCTGACGCTTCGTATTGTGCGCGCACGTCGGAAAGAAAGATGTCCTGGTCGGCGTTCGCGCCCACGACCAGTGTCGGCACCGTTACCCTCGGCAGGTTCGACGCCATCTGTGCGTACGAGGAAAGCCCCGACCATGTCGAGAGCCACGCATCAGGTGTGACTATGCGGCCGAGGCCGAAGACGTGGTAATTCGCAAGGTCCGGGCGCGGCGAAATTATCGAGCCGACGGCGCGCTCGGACGCGTCGAGCGAGAGATCGAGGTAATTCGGGTTAGCCTGCGTCCGGTACACGGCCATCATCCGCGGCGCCATCGCGCGCCGCTCCATGAAATGGCGATAATCCGCGGGCGCCGACTTGAACCCGTCGGAGCGCATCGCCGCGCGCGCGTTTTCAGCCTCCGTGATATGCCGTCTCGCGATCGCGTCGATTCGCGTGACGCGGGCGCGCTGCGCGGCTCGGTAACGTGCGATGAAATCCGCGGAAAAATGACTCGGCTCGGGCGGCGTGCGAAAGCCGTTTCGCGCGTCGTACATGTCGAGCGCGGGATCGCTCGCGAGCGGATCGGATTCGTCGACGACCGCGGCGTCCATCGAGCCCATCAGGACGACGCCTTGTCCGGGATGCGCGGCAAGCGCGATGAAGCCGTCGGCGGTGGGCAAATCGAAGCGGTTGAGATCGGGCGCGCCGCCGCCCGGCGGCGACGCGATACGCTCGCCCTTGGGCGCACGCGCCTGCGCGTCGTAGTACGCGAACAGTGAGCCTCCGCCCGAATTGCCAAGCATCACGATGCGTTCGAAGCCTGCCTCGTCGCGCAGAAATCGCATCCCCGCGGCCAGATCGAGCATCAGGTTTTCGTGCAGCATCGTCGCGTCGTTGTTCAGATAGCGCGTGTTGAGCGCAAACGCCGCGAATCCCGCTTCGACCCAATAGGGAATCGAGTAATGATGGCTGAAGTCGGCGCGCGGATGGGCCATGATGACGCAGGTCTTAGGGTCTCCGTTCGGTGGGAGCCACAGGAATCCGCGCGATTTAGCGAGGTCCGCGGCGTAAAGCTGAACGACCTTCAGACGGGCGCTTGCGTCGATATCGGCGAAGTCGATCGGATAACGCATCCGGTAGTCAGCAGGTGCCTTGGGCATCGATGTCCTCGCGTGCCGTGTCCGGGAGTTCAGTTGCGCGAGCGCGCCCACGCCTGAAGTTCCTTGATCCTCGTGTACCCGCCGCTGCCTTCGACCAGCCCTTCCTTGCGCGCGTCGTGGATACAATCGACCGGGCAAAGCGGAACGCAGAAACCGCAATCGATACACTCCTCGAGAACGATCGCGAACCGCCCGAGGAAGTCGCCCTCGACGCGGTAGATCGCGTCAACCTTGCCCGGGCAGGCGTGCTCGCACGCGCCGCATCCGATACAGGTCTCGTCGATATAGAAATGTCCGGTTCGCATCGCCGCGATCGGAGCGACCACCGCTCAATTCTCGCGAAAAGCCGTCGCGATTTGTGCCGAGGCGTTCACGAACTCCTGCAGACTTTGGTTGTAGCGGAAGTACATGTCGCGGCGCATCGTGTCGTCGGAGCGCACCGCGATCGGTTCGCCCATGTGGCTCAGGTAGTTGAGCGTATGCGTAAGATCGGGCCGTCCGCCTCCGCGCGCGATATTTTCGATCATCTCGCGCCATGTGCTCATGGCGGCTTCGAGTGTGAAGTCGGCCCGCGACGCGTCCTCGGGTCGAGCCTCGCGCACGTTAACCGCCTCGAATTCTTCGAACGTCACCTGAACGCTGAAGGGCCGGCCGCCGGCTCCGCCGTCGGTTATCGTGAAACCGGCCACGCAATCGATATAGCCGAGATGCTCGTGCAGGGCGCGATTGCGGTTCATCAGGTCGGCGAGCCGCCGGAACCATTCGAGCGACGGAAACGCGACCGCCGGGCCGCGCTCATCGGCAGCGGAATTCGCCGTGCTCACCCCTGCCTCCACGGGAAATCGAGCGGCAGCTTGCATCGCTCGCGGCGCTCGAAGCCGGCCCGGGCGCATCGCTGCAGATACTCGTCGATAAACATCCGCCACAGATGCGCCATGCCCTCCATGCCGTTGTCTATTCTGTCGAGTCCGCCGCCGAGCAGAATCGCGACCGGTTCGACCAGTGCAGGCTCGGTGAAGGCGGTCAGGATGACGCGCTCGCCGATATCGGCGAAGCGATGCAGTTGTTCGAGTGCACCCTCGCGGTCGTGGTTATTGTCGAGATAGTACTTGAACTGCATCACGCCGTAGGAAACGTGCCGCGCCTCGTCCTGCATGCAGCGGCGGAAGATCTCCTTGTCCACGTGAGTCTTGGCGATCATCTCGCCGGAACGGAAAATCGAGAGCACCAGCCCTTCGCCGAGCAGGTTGAGCAGGAACGTGCCCATCGTGTGCGTGGGCGCGTCGAGGATCGCCTTGAGCGCCCACTCGAAACCGGGCGCGGAATGCATCAGGCCGCCGCCCGCGATCGCGCGTTTGCGGAATACCTCCTGATGGCGCGCCTCGTCCATGATCTGCGTGCTGAGAAAACTTTTGACTTCGAGGAAGTCCTGTGGAATCCGGTACATCCACTTGGCCGGGAAGTCGCCGGCGACGAATTCCACCTCGGTCAGGAAGGTGCAGAGCTGGCAGGTGGCCTTTTCGAGATCGTCGGGCAGGGGCTTGAGTTCCTCCCACGGGATATCGCGCGTGGCGTTCCACTGGCGCGCCTTCGCCTCTTCGTAGAGCGTGATGACGTTGTCGGCCCACACCTCGCACGAGTCGAGCACCGTGTAGTCCTCGATTATCGGCATCTCGGCGCGGTACGGATCGCGCAACGCCCCGCGCGGCGCGAAACTCTTCCAATCGACGTGCTCGGGCACCTCGCCGTAGGGACGGACATTATTAATGTCTGTGTACGTCAGCCCGCGCGACGACGGCTTGGCGCGCCGGCCGAAGTTGGGCGGGTCGGTCTTGAGCCAATGGAATGAATAGCTGCCCTTGAGCAGGCGCTCGGCGTTGCGCGCGAGCATCTCAGCCCACCGCGTGTCCGCTTGCCCGAAGGAAATTTCGTAGCGGGCAAGTCCGTTCTCCTCGCCGCCGTTGCCGTTCGGACGGTCGAGGACTTTTCC